>CAZERJ010000001.1:0-87699 GCA_964514445.1 uncultured bacterium
TTCGGACAAGGCGAAGCGTTCACGCGCGCCAACGTCAAAGACTTCGGCTACGGTGATTGGCAAGACGATCTTGCCGGCGTCAACGTGGCGCTCAAAACCGCCAGCATCGATCCGAACCGGTTGGCGTTGTACGGTTGGAGCTACGGCGGCTACATGGCAATGTGGGCCGAAACGCAGACGCGCCGCTTCAAAGCGATTGTGGCCGGAGCGGGCGTCGTCAACTGGCAATCGTATTACGGACAGAACGATATCGATCAGTGGATGATTCCGTTCTTCGGCAAGAGCGTTTACGACGATCCGGCCGTGTATGCGCAGAGTTCGCCGATCACGTTCATCAAGAATTCGCACACGCCGGTTTTGATTCTGCAGGGCGAACGCGACGAAGAAGTTCCGGCGCCGCAGGCGTTTGAATTCTATCATGCGATGCAGACCCTGCACGTTCCATCGCAGCTCGTCGTGTACGCTGACGAAGGGCACGGTCCGCGCAAGCCGGAGAATCAGATCGACATCCTCACACGCATGGTTGACTGGTTCAACAAGTACGTGCGTTAAACACATGCTCGCAGCAGTGCTTCACGCGCCGGGTCCGGTTGCCGACGATCCACTTCGAATCGAAGCGATCGCGCAGCCGCAGGCCGGCGGCGGTGAAGTGCTGCTGCGGGTTCGCGCATGCGGAATTTGCCGGACCGATCTGCATATCGTCGAAGGCGAATTAAAGCCGCATCGCTCGCCGCTGGTGCCCGGCCACCAAATCGTCGGCGAAGTGCTTGAAGATCGCACCGGTACGCACGCAGCCGGCACGCGCGTCGGGGTATCGTGGGTCGGCGGTGTCGATGGAACGTGCCGATTTTGCACGAGCGGCGCTGAGAATCTCTGCGATGATCCGCTCTTTACCGGCTACGATTGTGACGGCGGCTATGCGGAATTCGCCACCGCGCGTTCCGATTTTGTGTATCCGCTACCCGACGAGCTCAGCGATGGCGACGCCGCGCCGCTGTTATGCGCCGGCATCATCGGTTTTCGCGCGCTGCGCGTCGCGGGCGTGCAGCCGGGCGAACGCGTCGGCCTGTTCGGCTTTGGCGCATCCGCACACCTGGCGATTGCCGTGCTGCAATCGTGGCACTGCGAAGTGTACGTGAGCACGCGGGGCGAGTCTCATCGTGCATTTGCGCGCCAGCTTGGCGCAACGTGGGCCGGAGATGCACTCGAGCGGCCGCCGCACGAATTGGATCGCGCGATTACGTTCGCACCGTCCGGCGACGTCGTCATCGCTGCACTTTCGGCGCTGCGCAAAGGCGGCGTCGTTGCCATCAATGCGATTCATTTGGATCGCATGCCGCAGTTCGATTACGACTCGCTTTTGTGGGGCGAGCGCCAAATTCGAAGCGTAACGAACATGACGCGCAGCGACGCACGGGATTTCCTCGGCCTCGCCGCGCGCATCGGCGTGCATCCTCGCTCGACGGTCTTTCCGCTGCGCGATGCGAATGCCGCGTTGCAAGCCGTGAAGAACGATGCGGTGGACGGCGCCGCCGTCTTGGTTATGGGTTGAGGTTCAGTGCCTGAACGATAGCACCGGAAAACGCGTCATTACCGCCATGGCCTGATTCAATCGCACGAAGCTCGCTCGCGCGCCAACGGCGAGAAAGCCGCCACGCTGTCTCGAGGGGGCTGCTTATATCGTAACGTCCGTGGATAAGCACGCCGGGGACATCATCGAGCACCGGTGCGTTGCGCATCAACTGACCGTCTGCAAGAAAAGCTGCATGCCGCCAATAGTGCGTCACCAGGCGCGCGAACTGCAACCGAAACTGCGGATCTTCGTAACGCGGGTTCGGCCGCGCGCCGGGAGCCAGCGAGACGTGAACATCTTCAAACACGCACCATTCGCGTGCAGCGTGTGCGCGAACCGTCTCGTCAGGATCGAACAGGAGTGCTGCATAGGCATCTACGATCGGCAAGTGGCGTAAACGCTCGGGCACGACGCCGGAAAAACGCGACCATGCTTCCGGGAAGATGCGGCCCATCTCGTACGTGATCCACTCCACCTCGCGGCGCGAGGTCGTTGTAACCGCTGCAAGGACAAGACGATCGACTCGTCCGGGATAAGTCTGCGCATACGCCAGCGCCAGTGTTGTGCCCCACGAAATGCCCAGCATGGTCCAGCGTTCGACATTGAGATGTTCGCGCAAGCGCTCGATGTCTGCAATAAGGTGCGCGGTCGTATTATTGCTCAGGTCTGCGTCCGGTTCACTCGCAAGCGGACGGCTGCGTCCACAGCCACGTTGATCGAAAAGAACGATACGGTAGATTGCGGGATCGAAGTAACGTCGCGCGCCGGGCGTAGTACCCGAACCGGGTCCGCCGTGCAGATATATGGCCGGTTTTCCGGCCGGATTGCCGCAACACTCCCAATACACTCGATGCCCGTCGCCTACATCAACCATGCCGGCATCGTACGGCTCTATCGGCGAAAACAAACCGTCTGCACTTTTTACGGCCATTGCATCTGCACCCATTCTGCCCGGTTGCGGAAAGTAACTTTGGCCAAATGACATTCACATCGGCCGCGTTCGAATTTGCCGGTAGGGCGGACCGCTTCAATCTTGGCGCGACTTCCACGCGCTATTTCGACACCGCATTCGAAAAGAAACTGTTGTGCGCCACGCCGGTAAAAGGATATTATCACACTCGCGATATCGAACCGCGAGCGGTTTATGACCTCACATGAGTACCGCGTTAGACCGTGTTCAGCGTCCTGAACACAACGCACGTTCTGCACTCGAATCCCCCGAGGCGGGCGATGAAGCAGCCAGCACACGTAAAACCACAATATGAGCGGAGAGCCGACGATCATCCTAACTGTCGTAGCTGCAAACACCCACGCCAGCCGAACGAAAAACCCTAACGTCGGTTTTTCGAATAGCGGTCCCGGTCGCTTCGGCGGCTTATTCACGGCTACACCGGAGGTATTACGTCTGCGCGAGCAAACGTCCCACCCAGCGGTACATGAGCCACGTCACGATGACGAATGCAACGGCGCCGATAAATTCGGACGGCACAAGAAACGAATCTGGCAAGAACGCCAAAACGTCGTTGCCCCCAGCGCCGACGATAATGCCGGCGTGCAACACGCCGAACAAACTTTCGCCAACGATAAAGCCGGACGCGAGCAATACGCCAAGACGCTTGAGCGCCGCGCCGTTCGGACGATTTTGCACGGAGCGGTTGTAGATGTCGCCGACAATTGCGCCGGCGACGGCGGCAGCGGTCGTTGCCATGGGAAGGTAAATGCCCAGTCCAACCGCGAGCGGCGGCATTTTGCGTTTTCCGCCCGACCTCGCGCGCAGCACTTCGTCGATGATGATGACGACGATGCCGACGGCGACGCCGATTTCGATCATGCCCCAATCGATGTTGCCGCTGATGACGCCTTTTGCGAGCGCCGAGATCAGTGTTGCTTGGGGCGCGGCAAGGGCGCGCGCCGGATCGGCGTGCGCGACGCCGGCGAAACCGTAGGCACGTGCAAGAATATTGAGCACCGGTGGAATGACCAGCGAACCGAAGATGACGCCGACAATCAGAGCCACCTGTTGGCGCCACGGCGTCGCGTCAACGAGTTGGCCGGTTTTTAGATCTTGCAGGTTGTCGTTCGCGATCGTCGCCGCGCTCAGAACGATCGATGTCACGAACAGCGCAAATGCAACCAGAGCGTCCTTCGCCGGTGCGCTCGCGTCGTGCGCCATGATGAGCAGAATTAGCGAAATACCGATCACCGATAGAATTGCAAGTCCCGACACCGGGCTGTTTGAGGAACCGATAAGACCAGCCATATAGCCTGCAACTGCTGCTACAATAAAGCCGGCAACGGCAACGTACAGCACCGAAGCGATCACTAAAGGCACCACCATGGTTGCGATCGGCGTTCCCGAAACGAACACTGCGAGCAACACCGCCATTGGAATCAAACACAAGACGCTGATCAGACCGACGATGTTAACCGGCATGTCGAGCTCCGTGCGTTTCAAGCCGGCGGTTTGCCCGGCAGCGCGCAGCCGCGTACTTTCGATCGCTGCCATCAATCCGGTCCATACGGGCACTGCAAGCCGCACAAGTGTCCAGATCGCCGAGATACCGATGGCGCCGGCGCCGATGAACCGCACCTGATGACGCCACACGCCGAGCGCAAAATCTTGCGCGGCTCCGGCTGCGGGATGCATTGCCGTCAAAATCGGAACGAAGATGCCCCACGAAATAATAAAACCGACGGCAATCGCAATGCCGACGGCTAAACCGATCAGGTGTCCTGCGCCGAGCAGCGCAAGCGATAATCCGAAACCGCCGCCAGTTGCAACGGCGCCGGCGCGAAAATAATAGCCAAGTTCGCTCGCGAACGCTTTCGTCGCGACAACCAGCGCAAACAGCGCGGATACAATGGAACCCATCGTCACCGCGACCAGGCCGGCTTTGCTCTCTTCTTGGCCTTCACGCGAACCCGAACCGACGCGCAGCACTTCGGCTGCGGCAACGCCTTCGGGGTACGGCAGGTCCGATGTTGTCACAAGCGCACGCCGCAGTGGAATGGTGAACATTACGCCGAGGATGCCGCCGACGACGCACACCCCGAACGCCGGCCAGAACGGAAATCCGCTCCACCACCCCACCATAAGCAATCCGGGAATTACGAAGATCACTGAGGAGATCGTGCCGGCGGCCGATGCGACAGTTTGAACGATGTTATTCTCTTGGATCGTTCCGGTACGCAATATGCGCAAAACGGCCATCGAGATGACCGCTGCGGGAATCGACGTCGCGAAGGTGAGTCCCACTTTTAGCCCGAGGTAGACGTTCGCGGCGGTAAAGACCAGAGTAATGGCGGCGCCGATAACGAGCCCAAGCACGGTGAGCTCGCGACGGACGTCTTGCTCTTCGAGCCGCGCCGTAGCGGTGTGGGTCTGCTGCATGGCGCCTGGTTAGATGAAAAGCCGGGGAATTACTTCACGGCGATTGCTGTACTCGTCACCGGCTTGAGCGTCATGCGCGTTGCGATCCAGACGAACGCGGAGCATAACAACGTGAGCAACAGTGCGTCATCGAACCAACCCAGCACGGGGATATCGCCGAAGACGTCGATGGGCGAGATGATGAGCGCGCCCAGTGCAAGCGTGCCGATTTTAAATTGAAGTGGAACTCGCGCATCACGCATGAGCGGAAGCACGCGCTTCCAGTTGCGAGCGGCGGCGAAAAGCAAGCGTGGTGTTGCAGCCATGGCCGTTACTACTCGCAGGGTGCGGCAGAGTTTCAGAAAAAGACGCCCACATGGAACAGACGCTCAAAACGGCAACCGAAGTGCTGCGCATGCCCTCACCGGCTCCCCGTCCGCAAAGTTTAGCGTTCGACGGAGAAACGCTGTGGATGGGTTCCATTGAAACGTGCCGGATTTACGGAATCGATCCGATTCATTGGACCGTGCGCGAAGAAACGGAAGCGCCCGGTAAACCTTGGGGCATCACGGTTATGGGAGATGAGCTGCGCGTAATCATCGGCGAGGGAAGCGAAGACAACCGGGTGATCCGGCGGTACGTTCCCGGACACGGATTCAAGAAAGACGGCGCAATCGCGTGCCCCGACGATACGGGATCGCAGCTCGGCTTCGACGGCGATCGTCTGTACGTCAGCCAATGGTATAACAAGCGCGTGATTTCATTAGACGCTGACGGCAACACCGGCAGCGTTATTCATTCCCCACACGGGATTTGCGGACAGGTCATCGTGCAAGGCGTGTTTTATCTGCTCGGCACCGACGACGAAGAATCGAACGAATATTTCCTCACGCGCATCGACGCGCGCAACGCAAGCACGGACACCGAAGATGTCGCGCTCGTGCGCTTTCAAGGCCGGGCGCTCGCGTATGACAGTGCGCACAACCGCTTCTTCAGCAATCATCGCGAACACAACGAGATCGTCGCGTTTACGGTTGACTAGGCCGGCGTAGAAAGTTCATCGAGCTCGCGCAGCTGCGGAAAGAGCAGCGACCACAACGCGATAACGACAAGCGTAGCAACACCTCCGAACACCACGGAGCCTTGCGCGCCTACGAGAGCCGCAAGACCGCCGCTCTCGAACGCACCGAGCTCGTTCGATGCGCCGATAAAAATATTTTCAACCGCGCCGACGCGCCCGCGCATGACGTCGGGCGTGCGCAGTTGCACCAGTCCGGAACGAATCACGACGCTGACCATGTCGAAACCGCCGGCAATCGCGAGCGCCACCGCCGAAATGAAGAAATTTCGCGACAAACCGAACACGATCGTTGCAACGCCGAATGCGGCAACCGACGTTATCAGCAAGCGTCCTGCACGGCGCGCGATCGCGTGCCGCGAAAGGTAAAATGCGACGACGGCCGCGCCCACCGCCGGAGCTGCGCGCAGCATTCCGTAACCCGTAGGGCCGACGTGCAAGATCGTTGCGTACACCGGCATGAGCGCCGTCGCGCCGCCGAAGAGTACCGCAAAGAGGTCGAGCGAGATTGCGCCCAGGATCATGCGCGAGCTGAAAATGAATCGAACGCCCTTCATTGTCGCGGCGACTGCCGGCTCTCCGAGGCGAGCCGCTGCCGGCCGCGCTTGCAACATCGCAAATGCCATCGTCGCGACAATGTAAGCGGCGGCGGCGACAACAAACGCAAAGCCCGGAAGCACCGCAATAAGGACACCGCCGAGTGCGGGCCCCGCGATCGTTATGAGCTGCGTCACCGATGATGTCAGGGCTTGGGCACGGGTGAATTCCTCGCGCGGGACGATGTTGACCAGCAATGACCGCTGGGCGGGGATGCCCATGGTATGCGCGATACCGACGAACGCGACGGCGCAAAAATACCACACGATATCGTGCTGCCCGAAAGCGACGAGCGCGACGAATCCGAGCAAGCCGAGCGCTTCGAAAAGCGAGGATGCGACGCATACGGTTTTGCGATCGACATGATCGGCCAAGACGCCCGCAGGCAACGCCAGCACGAGCTGCGGGATGAATAGAATCAAACCGACCAGGCCTAGGTCGAGCGGTAAATGACGAATTTCGAAGATCCGCCAATTGATGGCAACGTCTTCGATAGCAAAGGCAACCATCGTGCATTGGCGCGCGGTGAAGTAGATGGCGAACTCGCGGGTCACTCCGCGTTATGCAACTCGAGCAATGCAAAACCATGCCTGGTGATTTCTACCGGTACGCCGTGCCGGAGCGCGCGTTCGTCAAATTGGGCATTTTCGACCCACTCGCTGCGCAGCGTGTTATACCGTCGTGCTTTGTAATTGCCGTGCGCATTTTTGAGCGTTATGCCAACGGTAATGGTGCGGTCGAGTGTATTTCCGGCAAAGACGACGATCCCATTTTTCCGGCGAAACGCAACGCACACCGCCGTGTCACCGCCGAGGGCCACGTCTTCAGTGATGTCGTCTTCGTATAACGCATCGTGCTCAATCCCCTCAAACGCAAAGGTGCTGTAAACAGACAGTCGATCCGTGCGTACGGCCAGCCACGTCGCCGGCTTGCCGCGCACCGTCACGTTGCGCGCCGCGATCCAACTCCACGCGCTCGGCATGTGCGGATCCACGCGGGGCTTCAGACCTGTAACATTCAAGCCGGCTGCGCCTTCCAAGGCCGCCCAAAAGTACTTCGGAGCAAACCAAGGCGAGAGCATCATCCCCTGATTGGTGAGCGTCTCGCCGTGAAGCCACTCGCAGAATTGGCCTGGCACCGTATTGTTGCGGCGCGGATCGGTTGTGTAGTGCCGGAAGCTCGCCGAAAGCGCAAAGGCCATGAACTCTTGATTGAATGCGCTGGCGGCGTACGCGAACCAGAACGTCGGCCCCGACCAGATACCACCGAACAACCCGTATCCGTCGGTCGGACTGTAGTTGATGTCGGTGCGTGGAACGGTGTGCATGCCGGCGTCGCTCCAAAACTCCTGACTGCTCAGCCGCGAGATAATCGTCGAGGCCACCTCGTGATCCGCGACGCCGAAAAGCACGGGAAACACTAAATCGCACGTGACATCGGTGCGCTTAGTGCCATCGAGAGCGACGTTTAGGTAATAAAGATTTCGTTCTGTGTCCAGCAGATGCTCGTCGATTGCCGCTTTCAGCGCTTGCGCATGCGCGCGATACGCGATTTCATTTTCTGCATCGCCCAGTTCGTGCGCAATGGAACTCACGGCTCGAAAGGCAGCATAACACTCCGAATTCACTTCCGTCGTAGCGCCGGAAAGGCGGTACCCCTTGATGACATTCCGCCAGCCCACGATGCCCCAGTCCGCCGTACCGTCCGCGCTGCACCAAACCAAGCCCTGTTCGTTGCGCTGCGAGAGAATGTATCGCGCGGCACGGAGCACATTTGCCCACACGCGTTGTAAAAATTCGCCATCTCCCGTCACACAATAGTGGTGCCACAGCGCAATGATGATCAGCGGCGTATCGTCGTTGATGTTCAGGCCGTAATCTTCCGTCTTTCCATCGCGGATATCGAAGTATTCGACAACCATGCCGCGCGGCTCGAGGTGCTCGATATACCAAAGCAGTGCGTCGCGTGTGAAGTGCGCCGCCAAATAATCGCCGCCTGCGCAATACCATGCCGTATCGCGCGCTACGCTATTGTTCGATCGCGTCGGATCGTTGACGAAACACCACCCTTGCTGCGTCAGATTTTGCACGCGAAGAATATTCGCTTTTGCCCAAAGCACACCGCGGTTGACCTCGTCGTCCGGCGTAAGCACGATAGCGTTGCCGAGAACCTGCTGGAAATACTCTTGTGTTTGCTCCAGTGCCGTCTGTACGTCGGGCAGCGCACGCACCGTTCGCCTCGCGTCATGCTCGCCATCCTCGGAGAACGTCAGTTTGATGCAGTACGCCACGTGCGCGCCAGGGCGCAGCACCTGCTGAAAGTGAAAAATACCGATCGGTTCGGCATGGGTCCGTAGCGATGCGTTACTGAGTTTGCCGGGAAACGACGACGCGTTGGCTTTGGCGGCGTCATGTGTCGCTTCCACGCTTTGCGGCGCCGGCGTTGCGGCGGCGATCCGCACGATGTGCGGGTTTTGGCCGCCCTTGACGATGAATGCGTTCGCGCGCGCGTCCCACTGAGCGTCGGTTTCGCCCGTCAAGCCGCCTCGCAAACGGATTGACGCGTACGTGCCGACCTCAACATCGGCACCGGACAGGTTGCGCAGTTCGACGTTATAATATGCGCACGGCGGATCGACATTGCGCATATCCTCACCCTCGGGCCGCGTTGATAGTAGGAGGATGGTCTCTTCGACGTCAACGCCGTTGGAGAGCTGAAACAGGTGCTTTTGATGCTCAGCATACACCTCGAACGTGCCACGCCGCGCCGTCAACGGTACACCGGTGCGCCCATCCCAATGGTGAAACACAACGGTCCCGAAGACGTCCGTCCCGAGCTCCGGTGCAAACATTTTTTCGATCGCGCCCGTCGCTTTGATAACGAGCATGGCGCGGGGGCTGCCGAACGTGCTGCCCTGCGCCATCTCGCGGTCGTCGATTGTATATTTGGCGGTTTGATGCGCCGGTGTCGAGGCCGGTTCGTTCATTCGCGAGAGCGCAGCAGCAACGCACCCGCGGTTACGCCGGCAACGGCCAAACCGCCGATGATCCAGCCGCGATGTATGACGGCCTCCGTTTCCCAGCTACGGGGACGCGCCTGCTCGTCGAACTCGCCGTGCGCACCGAAGTCTTTGCTTCGGTCGGCCGGCTGAAAGAGATTATCGGGACGATCGTCCGCGAGCGGTTCTCCGGTTTGCTGCGCGGCGTATCCCGTTTTCGCAAGATACCGGTCCGCCAGCCACGGAACGAGTTTTTGCGCAACGATCGCCATCACGGTGGAGAAGCCGACCCATAATTCGCGCGGTGTTTTATGCGCGGCCCAATAGACGGCGCGTCCGGCGACTTCCGGTTGAAAGATCGGCGGAACAGGTTGCGGCTGGCCAAGTTTTCCTTTGACGCGGTTCCATGTGAATTGCGGCGTGTTCACCGCCGGCATTTGCACGATGGTGATGCGTACGTTGCTCTTGTGGTGCAGCAGTTCGGTGCGAATGGAGTCGGTAAAGCCGCGAATAGCGCTCTTTGCACCGCAGTACGCCGACTGGAGCGGGATGCTCCGGTAGCACAGCGCCGACCCGACCTGCACGATCGTGCCGCGATCGCGCTTGCGCATGCGGCGCAGCGCCGACATCGTGCCCCACACGTACCCAAGATACGTTACGTCGGTGACGCGGCGCCATTCCTTCGGCGTGATCTTCCAAAACTCGCCGAAGACATTGGTAAACGCGACGTTGATCCAAATATCGATAGGACCGAGTTCGCGCTCTGCACGCTCGGCTGCCCGTTCGACCTGATCCGCATCGGCGACGTCCGTTGGAATCGCAATCGCCTGTGCGCCGGCTTCAAGCGCGTCGCGCACCGCGGCATCGAGTCCCTCATCGCCGCGTGCAAGCAGCGCCATGCGCACGTTGCGCCGCGCAAACTCGCGCACGACGGCGCGGCCAATGCCTCCGGAGGCGCCGGTAATCACGACAACTTCAGAATCGTTGTGCCGTTTGTTCATCGCGTACTTCTCCTGCGGTCCAAAGCCGTGCGAACGCGCGCGCATTTTTGTGCAGCACGTCGTCCAGATTCTCTTTCCAGAGTGAATGGCGTAGATAAAATGAAGAGAGAATTTCAACGACCCATGCGCCGCTGTAACCGGTCCGCCGGATCGCGCTTACGATACGTTCAAGTGGAATGACGCCCTCGCCTAAATTGAAGCGGTCCGCCGTCGAGCGCGGCGTACGCCAATCGCTGAGTTGCACCAAGAAGATGCGATTGCCGCATTGCTCGATGACGCGCTCCAAAGCAGGCGTCTGCCACACGTTCCACGTGTCGATGCACAGGCCGGCGGCGGGATGATTCACACGTTCGATCAGTTCGAGCCCCTGATCTAGGCCCCACACCGCCGTGTCGGTGTGAATATTGACAGGGCTGAGTGGTTCAAACGCGATGCGCATTTGCAAACGAGCGGCGAAGTCGGCAAGGTCTTTGAGCGCCTCCACCGTGTGATCGACGGTTTTCTTGAAATTACCCTCGGGCGGAATGCCGGTAATGACCACAAACGGTGTGCCTTGCGGAACGTGCTGCGCCGTCATCGCCATCGCGCGTTTCATTTGCTCCAAACGATCTTCGGGGTCTTCCGGACGGGCGGCCATCGAATCTTTGAACACGGAATGCACGTACATCTGTACCGATGTCGCGCGCATGCCGTATGCTTCGATTTTTGCGAGCGCGTCGCCGTAGTCGTTGTGCGGCAATTTGAACTCGCAAATTTCGATGCCGGGAATTCCCGCCGCCGAATAATGCTCCAAATCCTCGCGAAACGACCACGGCCATGTCGTGAACTCGCTCACGCCTAGGAAATACTCGCTCACCGCTTGCCTCTGCCCACCGCTACAACGGCGGCCGCAATGCTCGCTACAGCGAATGCGCCGATCACCGCGTATCCGCGCACGATGATCTCGCGTTTGCGTTTCTTTTCATCCGGCATGAATCGGCGTTCCGGGTATGCATCGTCACGCCGCAGGCGGCGGTCGTCGAGCGCCATCTTCATCACTTCCGCGGGATGAAGTGCTTGCCGCCCTGTTGTCTGCGTGATCTGTTCGCGGCAGCTGAAACCGTCAGCGACGATGATGCTTTGCGGCTTTGCACCGCGAACCGCCGGCAGCAACTTGCGCTCGCCACACGCGATCGACATTTGGTAATGCGCCTGTTCGAAACCGAATGCACCGGCCATGCCGCAGCAGCCGCTGTCGAGCTGCTCGAAGTTCAAATGCATCTCGCCGAAGATGTGCGTTTCGGCGAGCGGATCCATGAGTGACTTCTTATGGCAATGTTCGTGAACCACGGCGTGGCGCTCGAGCGGCGCGGGACGGTAGCCTTCATTGCGCTCTGCTTTTTTGCGCAGAAACGATTCGAACATGTACGTTTGCGCGGCCAGCCGCTTTGCATCCATATCACCCGGCAGCATGTTCAGCATCTCGTCGCGGAAGACCGACATACAGCTCGGCTCCAGGCCGATAAGCGGCACGCCTTCTCGAATCAGCGGCCGCAATTCGTCGACGATCGCTTGCAGCTGCCGCTTTGCGCGATCGAGCATGCCGTAATCGTAGAGCGGCCGGCCGCAGCAAATCTGCTTGCCCGGCAGCACCACCTCGTATCCGGCATCTTCGAGAACCTCCACTGCCGCCTGCGCCGTGTGCGGATGAAAATGCTCGTTCCACGTATCGACCCAAAGGATTGCGCGCTCCGCCTTCGCACCGTTGCGGTGGGCCATCCTCGGCGTGCGGCGCGCAAACCATTGCCGGAACGTAGAGTCCGCGAACATCGGAATTTCGCGCTGCGGTGCTATCCCGGCAATCTTCTTCAGCAACGTACTGAACGGCGGCGCTTGCGAGAAAAAGTTCGCGACCGCCGGCATACGTGAGGCAAACTTCGCCCATACGAAAATGTCGCCGAAGAGCCACATATGCAGCGGCCGGATTTTGCGTTTGAAGTAGTGGTAGAGAAACTCGGCCTTGTAGGTCGCCATATCGACGTTGACCGGACATTCGTGCTTACAGGCCTTGCACGCAAGGCAATATTCGAGCGATTCCTTGACCTCGTCGCTGCGCCAACCGTCCTTGAGCGGATGTCCTTCGAGCATTTCAAACAGCAGCCGTGCGCGTCCGCGCGTTGAGTATTTCTCCTCGCGGGAGGCCATGTAACTCGGGCACATCGTTTTCGAGTCGTGCTTGCGGCACACGCCCGCGCCCACGCAGCGGTTCGCCGCGTACGCAAAGCTGCCGTGATCTTCGATAAAACTAAATTTTGTTTGCGGCTCGCGCGGCTGGTAATTGACACCCCAGCGCAAATTTTCGTCGATGCGCCACGGGTGCACGACCTTACCGGGATTCATTTTGTTGTGCGGGTCGAACGCGGTCTTGAACTCCCAAAACGCGTAAGTGATCTCTTCGCCATACATCACTTTCAACAGCTCACCGCGCGCTTGCCCGTCGCCGTGTTCGCCGGAAATCGAACCGCCGTACCGCCTTACGACATGCGCCATGTCGTAGGCGAACCTCCGGTACGTTTCGATGCCGTCTTTGGTGAAGAGATCGAAATCGATCCGGCAATGCACGCACCCTTGGCCAAAGTGGCCGTAAATCGAGGCGTCATAACCGTATTCTTCCAGCTTGGCTTGAAAGTCGCGCAAATACTCGCCCAGGCGTTCCGGCGGAACGGCGGCGTCTTCCCAGCCCGGATAATATTCCGGCTGGTTGGGAATTTTCGCGTTCACGCCCAGGCCCGCTTCGCGTATCTCGACGATCTCTTGCATCGTGTCCTCGTTTGCCGTTGCGATCGATCCGCGCGCGGCGTCGCTTTCGCGTTTAATGTCCTCGATGCAGGAACGCGCTTTCTCGAGCGCTTCTTGCGATGTTGCCGCGCTGAACTGTGCGATCAGCCATGCGGTGCCTTCGGGAAACAACTCCTCTTGCGCGTGCGCGTTTTTACCCTTTTCGCGCATATGCTGGAAAAGGGTCGCGTCCATACCCTCGAGTGCGTGCGGCGCGTGGCGGTTAACGAGCGCAACGTGATCGCCGGCGGTCGCAATATCTTTGAAGCCGATCATCGCGAACGAGGTCTTTAGCAATCCCGGAACAAGCGCAAGCGTCAGCTCCAGTACGTGCACGCACGTTCCTTCGCTTCCGGTCAGCGCACGTGCGACGTGAAATCCGTAATCCGGCCCGAGCGCATTCAAGTTGTAGCCGCTCACACGCCGTGGAATCTCCGGGAACCGCTCGCGTATTTGCTTCTCGTATCGCTCGTAGATATCGCGCAGTTTGCGGTAAATCTCGGCTTTACGCCCGCCTTGCGCAAGAATCGCTTCGTATTCTTGCTCGCTCGTCGGGCCGACGCGCATGCGTTCTCCGTCGTGCAGCAAGATTTCGGCCTCGTGGATATTTTCTTCAACGCGTCCTGAGTATTGCGCGGGCATGCCGCACGCGTTGTTTCCGAACATCCCACCGACGTTGCAGCGATTGTGCGTAGAAGGCGCCGGTCCGAACGTCAACCCGTGCTTGGCCGCAGCGTCACGCAGATCGTCAAGCACGACGCCGGGCTGTACGCGTGCAATACGCCGCTGCGGATCGATTTCCAAAATTCTGTTCACGTACTTGCTGTAATCAAAAATGATTGCGGCATTGCACGACGCACCCGTGAGGCTTGTGCCTCCTCCCCGGGGTGTGACCGGAACGCCGAAGCGGTGCGCAACGCGCATGGCACGCTGCGCGTCATCGGGATCGCGCGGAAGCACGACGGCTATCGGGATCTGCCGGTAGTTCGATGCGTCGGTCGAATACATCGCCCGGTAAGCATCGCTGAAATGGACTTCTCCGCGCACCGCCTCCCGCAGAGCCGTTTCCAGTTCTTCCGCCTCGTACCGGAGATCGTTTGCCTCGAAGGCGTCCGTTCGTGTGTTTTCTAAAATCTTGATCAAGCTGCGAACCTCTGGGCATCGGCACGTTTGAACGTCAACCCGATTCCGGGGCGCTCGAGATCGGGAACCAGAGCGCCGTTTTGTGGATCCCGCGCACCATCGAAGAACAGCTGCTCGATGCGCGCGTGATCGTAAAAGTACTCGATGTGGCGCAACATCTTTGCGCTCGCCGCGGCATGCAGCGTAACATATGGCGCGCAGTGGCTGGAGAGCGGAATGTTGTATGCCTCGCAGAGCGCATCGGCAGCGAGGAACCCGCTGAATCCGCCGCAGCGCGTTACGTCGGCCTGGAGTACGTCGGCGGCTCCGGCATCCAATATCTGTCTGAATTGGAACGGTGCATATCCGTATTCGCCGTTGCTGATCTCCATCACCGGCGGCGCATGCCGTGCGACGTGCGCGTTGCCGTCCAAATCGTTATGGTAGACGGGTTCCTCAAACCACGTTACACCCTCGGCCTCGTACGCGCGAGCTAACTGGAGCGCTTGTTTGACGGTATACGCACCGTTTGCATCGACGAACAGCTGCGCATCCTCGCCGATAGCGCGGCGTGCGGAATTCACCCGTGCCGCATCCACGTGCGGATCGCGCCCCACCTTCATCTTGACGCGCGGAATGCGCATGTCGTGAACCCAGCAGCCCAGCTGCTCTCGAAGGCGCGCGTGGTCGTACGAGGTAAAACCGCCGCTGCCGTACACCGGAACGCTTTTGCGCCGGCGCCCGAGCAGTGAACACACCGCAACGTCGAGCAACTTCGCTTTCAGATCCCAGAGGGCGATATCGACGGCAGAGATCGCCATGGCGGTGATCCCGCCGCGGCCATTGTTGCGCACGCGCGCGATCATCGCCGCGTAGATCGAGGGAATGTCGAACGCATCTGCCGCTACGACGACCTCCCGCAACATCGTATTGATAATTTCAGCGGCGGCGGCATGAGCATACGTGTATCCGATACCGGTCTCGCCGTTCGCGCGGATCTCTACGAGAACCATGGTGGTCGCGCTCCATTCCAGCGTCCCGTCGGATTCAAAAGGCTGCTGTTCGGCCGGCACCTTATAGACCGAAACGTTGAGCGAATCGACCGGCGCCTCGACTCGTGCAGTCACGCTCGCCGGCAAACTACTCGCCTTTCTTCGCGTGCTCTTCTGAGCGGTGCGGAATGACGCCCGCGATCATTTGTTTGATCGACTGTTTGATCACGCCGCCTTCTTCCGGATCGCCTTTGCGCATCGCACGTAGGAAGTGCATCGCCTGATCGCGCGAAATGTGCGGCGGCAGCGTGGCAACATTGCCGTCGGCGACCGCTTCGAATACGACGGGACGGTCGGCATTGAGCGCCTGTTCCCACGCCGATGCAACATCTTCGGGTTTTGAGACGCGAATGCCAATGAAACCTAACGATTCGCCGAAGCGCGCGTACGGGAAATCCGGCAAAGGCTGCGTTTCCATGTTGCGCGGCGCGCCACCGAGAATCCGCTCCTCCCACGTTACTTGATTCAAGTCGCCGTTGTTGAGGACGAAGAAAATCAACCGCGGATCGCTCCAGCGCTTCCAATACTTGTACACCGTAATCAGTTCATTGATTCCGTTCATCTGCATTGCGCCGTCACCCGGGAGCGAAATCACGACGCGGTCCGGGAACGCGAATTTCGCGGCAATGGCGTACGGCACGGCGGATCCCATCGTCGCCAGTCCGCCCGAGAGCGAGATCTGCATGCCTTGGCGCACCATAATATGCCGCGCCATCCAATTTGCGGGCGTACCCGCATCGCCGGTCAAGATTGCGTTTGACGGAAGCACTTTATTGAGTTCGTAGTACAGCAGCTGCGGGTTGATCGGATCGGCCGCTTGATGGGCGCGATCGTCCTCGATGGCGTACCACTCTTCTTTGTTTTTGCCTAGTTGTTCGCGCCAAGACGTGCCGTCTTTTTGATGCAGATGCGGCAAGAGCGCGGCGAGCGTATCGGCCGCATCGCCGATAAGATTGACGCTCGTCGGATACCGCAAGCCGATGTTGCGGGGATCGATGTCGATCTGCACGGCTGGAACACTCCCGTCTTTCGGCAGAAACTCCGAGTACGGAAAACTCGTACCGACCATGAGCAGCGCATCGCAGCCGTTCATCATATCGGAACTCGGGCGTGTGCCGAGCAGACCTATCGTTCCGGTTACCCACGGCAGATCGTCGGGCAGCGCATCTTTGCCCAGAAGCGCCTTCGCGGCGCACGCCTGTAGTCGATCGGCAGTTGCAATCAGTTCGTTTTCCGCGGTACGTGCTCCGGCGCCGACCAGCATCGCGACTTTCGTTGCGCCATTCAAAATTTCAGCCGCGCGCTGCAAATCGCGCAGGCGGGGGATGACCATGGGCGCGCTATAGCCGACGCCGCTATGGACCGTGTCGTGTTTGCGTGGCGGCCCTTCATACGAATCTTCCTGGAGGTCTTTCGGGAAGATCACCGCACCGACGCCGCGCAGACCGAGTGCGGTACGAATCGCGCGGTCCACGATGTGACGCGTCGCGGTCGCATTCGTAATTGTCTGGCTGTATTCGCACACGTCTTTGAACAGCACGTGCAAATCGACTTCTTGTTGATACGATCCACCCAGCGCCATCGTCGCTGCTTGCCCGACAATTGCGAGCACGGGCACGTGATCCATCTTCGCATCGTACAGGCCGTTGAGCAAATGAATCGCTCCAGGTCCTGACGTTGCCATGCACACGCCCAGTTCACCGGTGAATTTGGCGTGCGCGCATGCCATGAACGCAGCCATCTCCTCATGGCGCACTTGAATGAATTCGAGTTGGTCTTCAACTTTTTCGAGCGCACCGAGCAAGCCGTTGATGCCGTCGCCGGGATAGCCATAGATGCGCGTAACACCCCAGTCAACTAACCGTTGCAGAAGAAATTCACTGGCGTTCATGCACTAAGCGTACCCGGCGGCGATTGTGTGCTAACTGACTTGCGTTAACCTCGAAGCTTACGGGCGGTAGGGTGTTTATTTCAGCAACTTGGGAAGACATGGCAGCATGACCATCTGGCATGTCTGGGGCGATTATGTGCACACGGTTCCGAACGCGATCGGCTCCGCAACGCGCGATACAACCAATGACAAAAGCGCGCGCGCAACGGCGAAGGCGTGCGGGTTTGATTTTGAAACACGCATGCGCAACGGCTTTGAACCGTGGGCCGCAACGTTTACCGGTAACGGCGATCCCGCGGCCCAGGAATTTGCATTCTCCGCCAGTGGGACGGTGCGCGGGTTTAAGCGCCTTTAAATTCTGCCCATTCCGGCCGTCGCGAGCGCTTTCAGTTTTTCCGCGTGCAGGTACGCAATGTGGCCGCGCTCGCGCTTGAGCGCTCCTTGCGCTTCCAGCTCAGCAACCGTTCTTGCCAAGACTTCTTTCACGCTTCCCGTCATCGCGGCGAGCTGCGCTTGCGTAATGCGTTGTAGCGAAGGATCCGCCGGTTGCAGGCCGGCTTCCATGACGGCGTAAGGTAAGAGTACCTGCGCCGCTCGCACCGTCATCGGAAGCGCGAGATGTCCCGATAACCGTTTGATCGAATCGCGCGCTCGTGCAATAGCCCGCCGCACAAACGCATCTGCAAATGCACGGTTGTGGGACATCGCTTCGAGGATCGATTCGCGCGGAAACAGCGCGACTTCAACGTCGGTCAACGCGACGATTTCTCCGACCGTCCCTTCAGCGTCCAGCGTTGAAAACTCGGCGAACGTTTCGCCCGCGTCCGCAACGAACAGCGCGCACGGCCGAACCGATCCTGCACTCCCCATAAGCAGCGCGCTCACGTACACACTGCCGCGCAGCACCAGCCCGAGATAACCGTACCGTTGGTCGGCAGCTGCGATGAGTGTTTTTCGCGCGACATCGACGATACGCGCGCGAGCCGCCAGCACGTCGAGCGCATCGCCGCCTAAGGTTGCAAAAACGGAAGCGCTCTGTAAGCGTCTGACGAGATCCGCATCGGCGGAACCCTTATCGTGAATCAGCGTATCCAAACCCGGAACCTCCTTTGCGATCGTGGGAACGAATATCCCATGAGCAGCGAGTTACAAGATAAAGTCGCGATCGTCACCGGCGCGGAATCCGGTATCGGCGCTGAAATCGCCAAACGATTCGGCACAAGCGGCGCCAAGGTCATTGTGAACGAGTTCGCACGTCCACAGTGGGCCGCCGACGTCGTCCAGTTTATCAAAGACAACGGCGGCAACGCAGTAAGCGTGCATGCCGACGTGGGCACGGAAGAGGGCGCCGAGACCCTGTTTCGGCAGGCCGAAGAGCATTTCGGTGTGGTCGAGATCCTTGTTAATAATGCCGGGATCAACAGCCACGACAAAGAGGTTATTGACCTTGATTATGATCTCTGGTTGCAGACCCTGACAACCAATCTCAACGGGCCTTTCCTCTGTTCACGCAGATTTTTACGCGGTATCCGGGACGTCCAAAAAAGCGGCGGCAAGATCATCAATATCACTTCGGTGCATGAGACGATGCCGATGCTCGGTGCGGCAGAATACTGCGCTTCCAAAGGCGGGTTGATGATGTTCACTAAGTGTCTTGCACTCGAAGCAGCCAAGATGCACGTCAATGTCAATTCGATTGCGCCGGGTGCGATTTTGACGCCGATGAACAAAGAACTCAAAGAAAATCCCAAACAGATGGAGCACGAAAAGGAAGTCATTCCGTGGGGCCGCGTCGGAAAGCCGGAAGACATTGCAAGCATGGCAGTGGTGCTTGCATCGGATCTTTCCGATTATATGACCGGCACGACGGTGTTCGTTGATGGCGGAATGTTGCTGAATGTCGCGAGCGGACCACCCGGCCGCGCGTAAAGCTATGTGTCGCCGATACGCCGGATAAACAGCAGAAGCGCAGTGATGCCGAACGCCCACGCGACGAAGCCTTCGGAAACCGGTCCCCAATTCGCAAGCTGCAAACCGCCCGGATTATAATCGGCGGTTTGCAGATATTTGACGTATGCCTGTACCGCCCGCAAATCGTCGTCGGACAGAACGTGGGCTCCGAATTTCGGCATTACATCGGGGCCTTCGCGAACGGCATCCGCGATCGTTTGCGCGTCCACATCCATCAACTCCGGTGCGACGTTTTGATAGCCGGTTGCGCCGTCACCACCGCCGGTCGAAGCGTGGCACTGTTCGCAGTTCTCTTCATAGATCTCCCGCCCGTGCCGCAACAATGCGTTTGAAGCTGCGGGCGGCGGGCTCACCTGCGGCAACGTTTTCGATCCCGACGATTTCGAATCGATGTACGCTTCGATCGCGGCGATCTGATCCGGCGGAAACTGCGGCGGATGATGAAACTCTTGCTCGAACGGCGCTTGCGTCGGCATTCTGCCCGTGCGCAGTTGAAAGTCCACCATCGCGCGATTGACGTTCAGGAGCGACGGCGCGCGGATACTGCCCTGCAAATTCACGCCGTGACAGGAAACGCAGTGAACCGAAAACAGCTGCCGGCCGAGGTCCACCGGATTTGACGTCGCAGCAAGGATGAGTGCGAATGCCGCGATCAAGCAGCCGTCTCCACGCGGCGCTCGGAAAACGCCCACGCCGCACCTTCGCACATGAACGCAACGAAAAGAATAAACCCACCGGCAATCCACATCAGGTCGGCGCCGCTGCGCTGATCGGCAAGTGCCGCTGCCGCGCCGGAGATCGCATAGTGCGCATACAGCGGATGCGTCGATGCGCCGATGGCAAATGCAACAAATGCACCCTGCGGCAGTGCGAGGAACAGAAACAGCATACGAGCGGGAAAGGCAACGGGCCGCGGCGCGTAACCCACTTGCACGACCGCGCCCCAAAACAACGTTCCGGCAACGAAAAACAAAGCGTGTTCCAGCAGATGCACCGCCGGACGATCCAACGCCAGTTCATAGAGCGGCGAGAAATGCACGCCCCACAGCACGAATACGAATGCGAGCCATCCGGTAACGGGCGCGAAGAGCGCGCTGCCGGCTGCGCTGTGCGCAATCCGCGTTATGAATCGTGCGGTTTGCGCCGGCGTCGCAGCGACCAGCAAGAGCAACGGTGCACCAAGCAGCAGCAGCGGCGGCGCAACGAACATGACGATCAGGTGCTGGAGCATGTGCCACGAGAACGACGTATCGGCGAGCGCATCAAGCGGCGGCTCGAACGCAACCGCCAGGCACACGGCTCCCGCGGCGAACGCAGCGATGCGCCATCCGCTAAACGCGCGCTGCGGAAAACGATCCTTATAGCGCTGCACGCCGCACAGATACGCAGCAATCAGCACGACCGTCGCGACCGCCGCCATCATACCGCTTCTTCCTCGTAGCCGCCGTCGGTGCGCCGAGTGAGGCGCACGCGCTCGGCTTCGTGCACGCCGCCCTTGATCTTCAAATCCCACGCAATGCGATACGTAATGAAGAACGCAAGCGCCGGTGCAAAGAATGCGCCGATGCGGTACGCCCACACCAGATCGTACAAGTTGAAATGCAGATAGCGCGTCTGAAGATCCGTGCTGCCCGCAAAAAACAGCATCGCCATGAACACGAGGAATGAGACGCCGATCGCCGTACGCGTTGGGTTGTCGCGAGGCCGGTCCAGCAAATGGTGCTGTTTGCGATCGCGAAGCAGCAACGCCTCGGCGAACGGATAGATCATCAGGCCGCCCATGATGGCCAGCGGCAAAACGAGTCCCGGCCAAAACACGGCGGGCAGCAGCCGTCCGAAGAAATGCAATCCCCACGGCGGAAAAATGCGCAGCGCACCTTCGAGCCAACCGACGTACCAATCGGGCTGCGCGGGCGCAATCGCTTTCCACGGTTCGTACGGGCCCCACAACCACACCGGATTGATCTGCACGATGGCGCCCAGCAGGCAACACACGGCGATCACGCACGCTTGCAGCGCGAACGATCGAAACGCAAATTGCGGGAACAGCGGCGAGCCGACAACGTTTTCTTCAATGCGCCGCGGCCCTGGAAACTGCGTGTGTTTTTGCCGCCAGATAAGCATCAAATGCACGGTAACACCCAGCGCAATCAGCGCCGGCATGAGGAACACGTGCGTGATAAAAAAGCGCTGGAGCAAAACGGCGGATGGCCATACACCGCCTTGAACGAAGTACGTCAGACCCTCGCCGACAAACGGTACGGACTGCAAGATCGAAAGTGCAATACGTAGGCCAAGTCCGCTCAGCAGATCGTCGGGAAGCGAATATCCGGTGAAGCCTTCGAACAGCGCAGCAAAGAGCAGCAGCGTTCCGATGATCCAGTTCAATTCGCGCGGATTGCGAAACGCGCCGGTGAAAAAAATGCGGCACGCGTGCACCACGATGCCGGCGATAAAGATGTTTGCAGCCCAATGATGGATCTGGCGCATCAGCAGTCCCGCGTTTACGGCGAACGAGAGATGCATGACCGTATCATATGCTTCACTTACCGTTCGCCCGCGAAGCAACTCGTACGGCCCCTGATACACCGTCTCTTGCGTGCTCGGCGTGAACCACATCGCTAAGAAGGTTCCGGTTGCGACGAGCACGACGAACGCATACAGGTTCAGCTCGCCGAGCATGAACGACCAATGATCCGGAAACACCTTGCGCAGCGCATGGTGCACGAACGTCGCCGTGCCGGCACGGTCGTCGATCCAGTTCAGTAGCTTGCGGATCACGAGATCTGCCAGAAGCCCGGACCAATCGCGTGCGGGAAATCGCCGGTCGCTTGGATGACGCCGTCGGGAGCAATGGCAATCGGCAACTGGGGCAACGGACGGTCCGCGGGGCCTTCGATATTCTGCGCACCATTTGCGACGTCGAATGCCGATTGATGGCAAGGACAGATCAGTTTGTAGTCGCTCGCGCGGTACAGCGCAACCGGGCAGCCGGCATGCGTGCACGCTTTACTGAACGCGACGATGCCGTTGACGGTATTTTTTCCAACGCCGTCCGGCAGACGCACGACAACGGCCATCGAATTGTAATCGCCGACTGCATCTTCCGGGAACACGGTTTCAACGCTGCCGACATTCATGTCGGCGGCGCTCAGCAGCGTGCCGTCGGCCCGCTTTGCGCGTGCACCACGACGCCACCGCGTATGAAACGGCGAATCACCCGGCGGCGGCCCCAGCGCACCGATGGGGAAGAGTGCCGCAAGCCCGAACGTGCCGAGCGCCGCAAACAGTAAGCGCGTGAGCACGGTTTTGCGGGTGATTTGTTTGACGCCGCTCACGGCGGCATCGCCTTGCAACTCGCGCTGCGCCTGCGGTGACGGATACTCCTCGCGCAGTTCGCTGATCTCTTCGAACGGCAGAATCCAGCGCGACCATCCGAACATCGCGAACGCCAGTCCGAAAAACGTCGCCGCGAGTGCGCAGCCGAGCACCTGCGTGGACTGATGCATCCAAAAGCCGGCCGCAAACGCGACGCTGCCCGCGACGGAGACGATTAAACTGACGGCGATAGCGCGGTCGCGCGCGTTCATCATCCGTTAGCGGATCCAATAAACGGTGGTGTAGATGCCTAACCACATCACGGTAACGAAGTGCCAGTAATAACTGATCGCTTCCGCACCTTCGTGGCTGTCCACGCGCACCGCCGGTGAACGTATGCCGTAGTACAGTCCCAGCAGTAAAATTACGCCTGCGACAACGTGCAAGAGATGGAAGCCTGTCATCGTGACGTAGATCGAACCGTAGGCGCCGCTGCGTATCCCGAAATCCTGTTCCGCGTAGCCGTACATTGCGTCGGCAACGTAGCCGAAGCCACCCAGAATGGCGGCAAAAAGCCATGCCTGCGCGTGCCGGACGTTGCGGTGGCGTAAACTGTTCATTACCGCGAACGCGGAGGCGCTGCTCAGAATCAAGAGCGCCGTGCCGATCGCCGGGCCTACCATATCAAGATGCGTTCCGGCCGGCGGCCACACGGTACTGCGGGCTTTCAGGTTGTAATACGTCGCGAAAAGCGCCGCAAAGAACATCGTTTCGGACGCGATAAAAACGATCGTTCCAAGCACTACCGGATGTGCCCGAATGGGCAACGGCCGTTCGAGCGATGCCATCGGCAGTTGTGTACCCGCGAGCGGCGTTTTTTATCGGAAGCGTTGGGTAGAAACTGCTCGATGCCCATCTTTGATCCCGCGTCGGCGCAAGGACATGGCCTAAGCAGCATTTGGCAAATCTTTATCGCCGGCGCGCTTTTTGTGGCATTCTTCGTTTGGGCGCTCATTGCGTACGCAATCGTGAAATGGCGCGCGCGCCCCGGTGATTCGGGCTGGCCCGAGCAGTTCGACAAAAACACATTTTGGGAGATAACAGGCGTTATTATCCCGGTCCTGATGGTCGGCGGCCTCTTCGCAATCACGCTCGTGCGGGAATACGATGTCGATGCCGTTCGCGATCACCCGTATGCGGTGGTGAACGTCACCGGTTTTCGTTGGTCGTGGCAATTCCGGTATCCCGGACACGACATTTCTATCGACGGCACCGCGGACGCGCCGCCGCAGCTCGTGCTGCCGCAGGGTAAACTCACGCAGATCAACCTCTATTCCTCGGACGTCGTCCACTCGTTTTGGATTCCGGCGTTCTTGTTCAAGCGCGACGCGACGCCCGGCTACACGATGCACTTTGATGTAACGCCGTCCAGAGCCGGTGTGTTTGAAGGCGCCTGCGTTGAATTTTGTGGTCTGGATCACGCGCGCATGACATTTACAGTACGTGTCGTTCCGCCCGATGCCTATGACCGCTGGCTCAGTTCGAATGGAACCGCGCCGGTATGACGCGCTGGCTCACATCCACAAACCATAAAGATATCGGCGTGCTGTACATGAGCGGCACGCTGATCTTCTTCATTATCGCCGGCATTCTCTCGACCGTCATCCGACTGCAATTGGCGCACCCCAACGGCAACGTCGTTACAGCCAACGCATACAACGCGATCTTCACGCTGCACGGAACGGCCATGATCTTTTTGGTTGTCGCGCCGTTTGCGTTCGGCATCGGCAACTATCTGGTGCCACTGCAAATCGGCGCGCCGGATATGGCGTTTCCGCGGCTGAACGCGCTGGGCCTGTGGCTGTTTTTGTTCAGCGGCCTCACGATTTTCGCCGGCGCTTTCGCGCAAGGCGGCGCCGCGAACTCCGGCTGGACGTCGTACGCGCCGCTGGCCACGATCGTTCAAGGCAGCGGCGGCGGTCAAGATCTGTGGCTCATCGGGATTTTGCTAAACAGCATCGCCACGATCATGGTGGCGATCAATTTTGTCGTCACGGTGTTTCTGTACCGAGCTCCCGGAATGACCATGTGGCGCATGCCGATTTTCACGTGGGAGATGATCGCCACCTCGCTGCTGATTCTCATGGCGTTTCCATCACTTGCATGCGTGGTGTGCGAACTGCTGCTCGAGCGCCATTACGGCGCCGCATTTTTCAACCAGATGCATGGCGGCGATCCGATTTTGTACCAGCACCTGTTTTGGTTTTTTGGCCACCCGGAAGTCTACGTGATGATTCTGCCGTATTTCGGAATCATCGCCGAGATTCTCTCGGTTTTCTCGCGCAAACCGGTGTTCGGGTACGTTGGCCTCGTGTTAGCGGCGTTTGCGATCGCCGGACTGTCGATGGGTGTGTGGGCGCATCACATGTTCACGACGGGCGCCGTTGCCAACGGATTTTTCTCCGGCATGTCGTTCTTGATAGCGGTACCCACGGGCGTAAAGTATTGGAACTGGATCGGCACGATGTGGAAGGGGAAGATGCAAATGCGCACGGCGATGCTCTTCTCGATTGGGTTCTTGTTCAATTTCCTCATCGGCGGTGTCACGGGCGTTATGGTCGCGTCACCGCCGATCGACTATCACGCCGAAGACACGTACTTCATCGTGGCGCATTTCCATTACACGCTCGGCGGCGGCGCGATGTTTGCAATTTTCGCCGCAATCTATTATTGGTTCCCGAAGATCACCGGGTTCAAGTTAAACGAGCGTCTTGGTGCGATCAACTTCTGGCTCTTCTTTATCGGCTTCAACGTGACGTTCTTGCCGCAATTCGTACTGGGCATCGAAGGCATGCCGCGGCGCGTCTACACGTATCCGGCCGTGCACGATCTTCCATGGCTCAACTTGATGTCCAGCATCGGCGCGGCGATCATCGCCTTCGGCACGGTCGCGTTTTTACTCAACTTCATCATGTCGAAGCTGGCGCATGAACCCGCCGGACCCGATCCGTGGGGCGGATCGACGCTGGAATGGGCGACGTCCTCGCCGCCGCCCGAGTTCAATTTCGAATCGCTCCCGCCGATTCACTCAGAGCGTCCGCTCTGGGACTTGCAACAAGGCAAAACGTGAAAACGTTCGTCGGGTTGTTTCTCTCTTCAGCAACGTTCAGTGCGGCGATCTGTATCGTCTACTGGTTCTCATCGCACGAAAAAGCTGGAACCTTCTTGCTCGGCTTTATGATGCTGGCGTTTTGCTGGGCCGCCGGTTACTCGTACATCTCGGAAAAAGAGACGCACCTTGTGGGCGATCGCAGCATCGATCCGTCGCAAGCGGCCGGCGAGGACGTCGGCATTTTTACGAAGTTCACGCCGTGGCCGTTTCTGCTCGCCGTGAGCATTCTGGTGCTGCTCGTCGGCGTCGTCTGGTCCGACTTTCTTATTTTCGCCGGTATTGCGGGCATGTTGCTTTGCCTATGGAGGCTTGGGGCCGAGAGCGCGCGCGTCGGCAGAAAACGCATCGTGACGAAGGAAGGCTCCGAAGACGTAACGTAGCGCGCGAGAATGATCATGCTGGGCATTGAAACGTCATGCGATGACACCGCGACGGCGCTCGTTGCAGACGGACGCGACGTGCGCTCGAGCGTTTCCACCAATCAAGACGCATTTCATCAGAAATACGGCGGCATCGTTCCGGAGATTGCCAGCCGCCAGCACGTTGCATTGCTCTCGGCCGCCGTCGAAGATGCGCTCGCGCGAGCCGGCGTTACCTTGCGCGAAGTCGACGGCATTGCAGTTACGCGCGGCCCGGGTCTGGTTGGAAGTCTCGTTGTCGGCGTAGCCGCGGCAAAAGCGCTCGCGTTCGCCGCCGGCAAACCGCTGTATGGCATCAATCATCTGCACGGGCACGTTTTCGCGTCGTTTTTGGATCGCGAGCAAACGCCGGAGTATCCGTTCCTGGCGTTGCTCGTGTCCGGCGGTCACTCACAGCTCGTGGACGTGCGCAGCGCCGTTGACATGCGGATCATCGGCAGAACGCACGACGATGCAGCCGGCGAAGCGTACGATAAAACGGCGCGTTTGTTGGGACTGGGATTTCCCGGCGGTCCGGCCCTGGACCGGCTCGCAAAAAGCGGAAACCCGCGCGCCGTCGCGTTTCCGCGTCATCGCGCGCCTGCCGGGACGCTCGACATGTCGTTCTCGGGTCTGAAGACGGCAGTGCGGTATTACCTGGAAAGCGACGCCGGCGCACAATCGCGCAGCGAAGATGTTGCAGCATCGTTCCAAGCGGCAGTAGTCGACGTGCTCATCGATCGCGTGCACATGGCGTTCGAACGCGGCGCGTACACATCGGTCGTGCTTTCGGGCGGCGTTGCCGCGAACTCTGCCCTGCAGGCGTCTTTGAGCGCCTGGGGAGAGCGCTCAAATGTGCCGGTGTTTATTCCGCCGCCGAAATACTGCACGGACAACGCTGCGATGATCGCGGCGGCTGCGGCGCACCAGGGCGATGCGGTACGAGTCGATCCGCTCACGCTTTCGGCAAATCCGAACCTGCCGTTTGAGATTGCTGCGTGAAGCGCGCATTTGCGTGCCTTCTCGCGCTGGTTGCCGCCTGCGCGCATAATGCCAATACTCAGGCGCCCCCACAAAGCTCTAGCCTCGTCATCGCGCAACAACGTGAGCCGGTCGCGCTGAATCCGGCACTTGAAAACGGCCAAAGCGCAACCGAGTGGGGTTTCTTACTCTTCTCGTTTCTGGTCAAGTATGACGATCGCGGAAAACTCGTTGGCGACCTTGCCACGCAGGTGCCGAGTTTGCAAAACGGCGGCATCAGCAAAGACGGCAAAACGGTAACGTATCACTTACGCGAAGGCGTGCGCTGGTCGGACGGCGTGCCGCTGACCGCCGCCGATGCGGCGTACTCGATCGACGCCATCAACAATCCTGCGAACAACGCGCAAACCCGCTACGGGTACGACCGCGTGCTCAAAGCGGACGCGCCGAACGATACGACCCTGATCTTACATTTGAAAGAAGCGTTTGCGCCGCTGCTCACGCTCGTCCTAGCGCCGCAAGGTTTCCCGGTGTTGCCAAAACACATCTTGAGCCGCTACCACGATTTCAACCATATCGACTTCGATGCAAAACCGGTCGGTTCGGGCCCATACGTGGTGGATCGCTGGCAGCGCGGCGACCGCGTGGTCATGCACGCAAATCCGTACTATTACGCGGGCAAACCTGCGATCGACAAATTGACGATCCGCTTCGTGCCCGACGCGCAGGCCGGCGCAAATCTGCTGCAAACGCACGAAGTTGGCTTATACTTCAACGCGCAGGATTATTCGCAATATCCGCTGCTCAAATCGATTCCCGGCTACAGGCTCTACTCGACGCCGGTCGCCGGCGTCGGCTCGATCATCTTTAACACGCAAAGCCCTTCCGTTTCCTCACCGGCGGTCCGGCACGCTCTGGCGCAGGCCGTCGATTTCGATGCCGTTATTCGCAAAGCGTATCGCGGTGCGGTCGACGCAAAAGCACCAGGAACGGGCTTGTTCTTTTGGGCGTACGATCGCACAGCCTACCCCGATCTCACATACGATCCGACCGCTGCCAAAGCCGCACTCTCCGGCAAACATCTCGCCGTGCAAATGATTATTCAAGCAGGAACGCCCGGCGATGCGATCGTCGCCAACACGCTCGCGCAGTACGAACGCGCGGCCGGCGTTACGGTAACGGTCAAGCAGTTCAACATCACGCAGTTCGTCGCACCGGCGGGTGAGGGAGGACCGGTGTACGGCGGCAAGTTCGATCTTGCACTCTACCCGTTCGTCAACGGTGACGATCCGGATACGACCGATCAGTTCGCGTGCGCGAATATTCCGCCAAAGGGCTACAACAAATCGCGCATCTGCGATCCGCAGATCGACACGCTTCTTGCGCAAGGGCGATCGACGTTCGATCCGGCACGGCGTAAGGCGATATACGCGCGCCTGGAAGCGCGGCTGCACGAACTTCTACCGTACGCACTCATCTATCAGCGGCGTGAGATCGATGTCGCGGATGCACGCCTGCACGGCATCTCGCCGTCGCTGGACAGCTTATTTTGGAACGGCGGCAGCTGGCGTTTCTAGCGGCACTTCACTAACCGCGCGCGCGGCAACGTTTAGCCAATGCTCGAACGGTTGCGCGCGCAGCGCAACGAAAATCGCCTCTTGCTTTTGCGCGTCGATGCCGAGGTTCGCAAGCGCACGCTTGTGATGATACCGCTCCACCGGCAGCACGTCGATGCCCGCGTGGATCTGAAACCACTCCGATGCCAAGAACATCGTGGCCGCATCGTCGTACCTTCCGAGCAGCTCGAAGGTTTGGCCGGCAACCTCGAACGTCCGATGCAGCGACAGCTCCGGATTCTGCGCGGGTAACTCCAAGAGTTCCGAAAGGACGTTGCGCAGCCCCGTAGTGTCGCGCAACGCATAACACGCCGAGCCGCGCGCCGCGAGCGAAAACAGGCGATTGAGCGGATTGCCTAGCACGCGTGCTTCTTCCACGAGCTTGCCGGACAGCTCGTGCGCTGCATCGAACTCGCCGCTGTTGACCATAATCTCGATCAAATTCGTTTCGATGGTCACGGCGTTGACCTGATCGCCAATCTCGCGGAACACGCGCACAGCATCCTGGAAGTGTGCGCGCGCGGCTTCAAGATCAACCTCGAGATCCATTGCCACCGATCCGAGCGATGCAATGGCCACTGCTTGACCACGAATGTTTCCCGCTGTTTGCGCTGCCGCGAGCGATTTCGAAAAGAGGTCGCGCGCGGCTGCCGCATCGCCTTGTTGTTTGGCGGAAATTCCCAAATAGTTGTAAGCCGCACCGCGCGCGCGTTCGTCGTTTCCGGCAAGGCGCAGCGTCATCTCGCCGTATACTTGCAAATCGTTCCAGCGTTCGGCATCGTAGGCAACGCGCGCAAGAGCAAGAAACAGCCACGCTCCCCGCGCATTGTCGCCTCGCCCCGTGTCCAAGAAGGCGTTGATCCAGCGCTCGATCTCCGCGCACTTGCCCATGGCGAACCAATAGCGCGCGGCATACGAACAAAGCGTGAAACCGTCATTCGTCAGATCCGGATCCGCCAGCGCGCGGCGCAGCGCGAGCTCGACGTCGCGAATGTGTGCTTGAATGCGGTCGATGAAGGCCTGGTTTTCCACGCGCCCGTACTGCTGCTCGAAATCTTCGAACACGCGCAAACACCACTGCAAATGCGCTTCCTCGGCGCGCCGGCGAAAATCGCGTAATTCCGGTTCGTGTGCGACCGCACGCGCTAGTGGCCCCGCCAGTACATAGCGATCGCGATCGCGATCGCGCGCAAGAAGACCGGCCGCATGCAACGCATCCAAATGTTCACGCGCCTGCTGTTCGTTACTTTGGGCCGCAAACGCGGCAGCGGCGATCGTAAATGGCCCTGCGAATGCAGCCGCCGCGCAAAGATTCGCCGCACTCGCACTTTGCCGGAGGATTGCTTCGGCCGCGATCGCCTGCAGCGACTGCCGCTGCCGGCGCGGAGGCGGCGCATCAGAGCTCTCCGCAAGACGTAATCCCGCCGCAATGAGTTCCGATGGAACGCCACATGAACGTCGCAAAAGATTTGCGAGCGCTCTATCGTTCTCGTCCACAAGCGCACCCGCCGATTCGCCGGCGGCACGAAGGAGCGCGATGGCAGCGGCCTCATCGACGGGGCCGAGCCGCGACACCATTTCACCGGGATGACCGAGCGATGTGCGCGAGGTTACAAGAACCGCGGCGCCCGCCTGCAACAGCGCTTCGATCACGTTCTGCGCGGAATCGACGACATGTTCGCAGCCGTCCAAAACGACCAGCGATCCGCTGCCGGTAAACTCTTGCGCGCTGCGCGAGAGATCCGCGCCGTCCATGATCGACCAAACGTCGATAAACCCGACGCGCTCAAATCGGGCGGCCGCCTCGCACGCAATCTGAAACGCCAAGCGGCTTTTCCCGATACCCGCTGGGCCGGTAAGCGTCACGGACGCGCCGGGTTTGAGAAGCGCGTGCACTTCTAACAGCTCGCGCTCGCGTCCAAACACCGGTAGAAACGGCGCATGCGACGCTTCGCCGGCACTGCTGGTTGACGCGTACCCGTTTGCGCATACTCGGTTACGCCCGGCGACCTTCGCACGATACAGCTCTGCGTCTGCGCGTGCAAGCACGTCGGCAGTTCGTTCGCCGGGCGACGGCATCGCGACGCCGACACTTACCGTTACGCGCCCACCCTTACCGCCGCTGTGCGGAATGTTCAGTGCGCGCACTGCATCACGCATGTGTTCGGCGGCCGTTATTGCATGGGAGAGCGCTTTGCAATCCAGAACGGCGACAAATTCCTCACCACCGAACCGCGCAAAAAAATCACCGGCACTCTGCAAACTGGCCGACGCAGCGTGCGCAACGCGGCGAAGAACCGCATCGCCCGCCATATGTCCGTACGTGTCGTTGTAGCTCTTGAAATTATCGACGTCGAGGATTGCAATCGCACCCGATACTGCACCGCTCAGTTTGCGTTCCAGTGCGGAACGGTTATGCACACCGGTCAGCGCATCGATCGACGCGGACTGATTCGCAAAGCGTGCGTGCAGCGCCAGCGCAACGACGTCCGTGAGATGCGAATAATCCTGCGGCGGCGAGCAAAAAACTGCCAACAGTCGCACGGCCCCGAATTCGCTTCGAACGAGCTGCGGTGACTGCGTCATCTCGCCGTGACGAACGACGGCAATGCGGTCATCTGCATGCATCGTCAGCTCGACGCCGCTCGCGCCGGTTGCCGCGCATAACAACTCCGCAGCGCGCGCGAGCGCCTCGCCGCTGTTTACGGCGCCGAGGATCTCGCCTGCTATCGCACGGGCATCGCCGCTACGGATCTCCACTCATCTGTTTTCGGCACCAAACCTCTGTTCGATAACGCGCGAGCGGTAGTCGAAAATACCCTGTATCTCGCGCCGCACGCGTCCCGCGGCCAGTTCACCAAACGGGTGCACCGGCAGCGCGTAAATGACGTCGTCGCGGATCTCGGTGCCGTCTGCCGTTTCCTGGAATGAATGCCGGTGTTCCCAGAGCGCATATGGGCCGTGCAGTTGCACATCGGCAAAGCCGTGCGGCGGATTCCACTGCGTCACCATTGTCTTCCAGCGTATCGGCAGCCCGTGCATCGCCAGACGGTACTCGACGAGCGCGCCTTGATGCATGACCGGCACATCGCCCGTCATGCGCAGTCGTAGCGAGGGCGGCGTAATCGATTGCAAATTTTGTGTTTGTGCGAAGAAATCGAACACCTCGGCGCGGGTTGCGCGCACGGTTTGCCGCGTTTGGAACTCATGCAGCATGGTGCTTTCCCTCCCGGGCGCAAGAATCGACTGGAGGGCCGATTCCAGGCGTGGATGACTCCACTGAAATCCCGATGCCGCCGCACGCGCCGGAACCACAAGCTGCGAGGAAAGAACGGTACCGGCAACCTCGCCGAGGACGGCGCGTAATGCGAACGAGGGTGCAGGAAGCAGCGATGGACGGCGCATCGCCGCACCGATTGCCTGAGAGAGCCGTGCGTTCGTCGCATAATCGGGCGTCGCCGCGTTCACCGGCCCCCTCATGCCCTCGTGCTCTATCGCGTGAACGTACATCGCCGCGATGTCATCGAGGTGAATCCACGGCACGAACTGCCGTCCGCTCCCCAGCGGCCCGCCGGCTCCGAAACGGAACGGCGCGATCATTTTCGCCAATGCACCGCCCTGACCCAAAACGATGCCGGTACGCAACATGACGGTGCGAACGCCGAAGTGCTCGGCGCGCTGCGCCTGCGCTTCCCACTGCTTGCAGACGTGGGACAAGAAATCGTCGCCGGGCCGGCTCGATTCGAACAGTGGCTCATCGCCTCGGTCCCCGTAGATTCCGACGGCCGATGCGCTCACGAGCACGCGCGGCTTAGTGGCTTGCGAGGCGACGGCGTCCACCAGCGCTCGCGTGCCATCGACCCGCGACCGGGCAATCTCGGCCTTCTTTCGCGCCGTCCACCGGCCGCTAACCGACTCACCCGCGAGGTGGACAACAGCATCGCACCCCGCGACATGTTGCGCTTGCACCGCTCGCGGCAGCAATCTTACTTCCCACCCGCGTGCGCTCATCTGCTTACGCAACGCCGTCCCGATAAAGCCCGTGCCACCTGTAACGCCTACTAGCATTGCCTCAGTATAGCCGCCGGAAATACGGAGAATCGCTCCGTTGCTAGCGAGCGTAGCGAACGTCGGAAATGCGAGAGGAATTCACCCAAACCGGGTAGTCCACGCAATATGGCCGCCGGCAAAACGCCGCAGGCGCTTCTGTGGCAGAGTTTCCGCGCTTTGGTTCCGACGCTGATCTTCGACGTCGGCGGCACGATGCTCGTGTATTACCTGTTGGCTCCGCATTTCGCGAAGAGCAGCGTGTGGCCCATCGTCGGCGCTTCGCTCGTGCCGGTCATTTCAAACGTCTTCACCTGGGTACGCCGCCAGACCGTTGATATCGTCGGACTCATTATTCTGATCGGCCTGATCGGCGGCGCCGCGGGCGCAATTTTCGGCGGCAATCAACGCATTGTGCTCCTGCGCGAATCGTTTATCACCGGCCTCATCGGACTGGGGCTTCTCATCTCACCGTTCGTATCGCGCAAACCGGTCGGCTACTACGTCATGCGCGAATTTTTAACAGCAAACGAAGCGCTGCCGCACGACGACTTCGATCTTCTCTGGGCGAACGCAGGCTTTCGCCGCGGCGTGCGCATCATGACGATCGCTTGGGGCGCGCTCATGGTCGCCGAATTCATGCTGCGCGGTTTCATGGCTCTGAACATGAACGTCGCATTCGTGCTCGGCGCCTCAGCACCGATGTTCACCATTCTGCTCCTCATCGCCGGCATCATCAACGCAATTTGGTTAGAACAAGCGATCGCGCGCGTCCTAAAAAATCAAAGCAACGTCACCGCGCCGGTCGAAAGATCATACACTCCACCCACAATCTCATGATCCTGACGCAGCGCCTGCGCGATAATCGGCGACTCCGACCTCAACCGCTGCACGTTCAAACGAACATTTTCCTCAACCGCCCGATCCCACCAATGATCGCCGGCTGATTCCGTTCGCTGCGCAGCCGGCAAAATAGCATCAACAAGCATCTGCATATGCCCACCAAGCCGCTCACCGCTACGAACATAATCTATCGCCGCCCGCACGGCCCCACACGACGTATGCCCAAGCACAACCACGAGCGGCGATTTTAAAACCGCAATCGCATACTCAATCGATCCCATCGCCGCATCACTAACAAAATTCCCGGCCAACCTAACAACAAAAATATCTCCAGGTTCATGATCGAACAGCGTCTCAACGGGCACCCGCGAATCCGCACACGCCAGCACGGTCGCAAACGGCGCCTGCCCCCCAACAAGCTCGCGAACCCGCTCAACCCGCGGCTTACTAATCGGCTCCCCCAAAACAAAGCGCCGATTCCCATCCATCAAATTCTTCAACGCAGCTGTAGCACGCACACACAAACCTTGCGCCACTCACACCACCCACGCCTCTCCCCAGCGAAGGCATGATGATGTCGCTTCGCGTGGTGGTTGGGAACGTTCCCGCGGGTGCTCTGAATTTGCCGCGGAGCCAGGATGGCGAGAGCGGCGCTAATTCAGGAGGGCCCCGTTGCGCACGATGCGCAATGGAGCCCGCCGCCCGCGGGAAGGTTCCCGACCACCACGCTATGCGACATCATCATGCCTGAGCGTCCACTCGACGCTTGACGACACTGCGACAACCTGCTATGGTTGCGCACATGTTACTCGCAACGACGCGAATGCCCGATATCTGTTGTGCAAGCACGGCAGCGGAGCTTTTTGTGTCGTAGTCGCGTAACGTCGACTGTAAGCAAAGGCCCTGCCGCTCTGAAGGCAGGGCCTTTTGCATTCTTGCTTTCCCATCGCAAACGGAGGCTTGAAGATGGAATCAACGGTTGGTATCGCGCTGTTGGGGCGCGGCACTGTAGGTGGCGGCGTCGCCGCACTTTTGGAATCGCGCCGCGAACATTTGGAATCGCGCAGCGGCGTATCATACGACATTGTCGGCATCGGCCACCGCGGCAACGATCCGATCGCGCTGGTGGATCATCCCCGCGTGGACCTGGTGATCGAGACGATCGGCGGATTGGACATCGCGCTCGAGTGCATTGAACGGGCGCTGGAATCCGGCAAACACGTCGTCACGGCGAATAAAGACGCCATTGCCACGCAGGGACCGCGCCTTCGCGCGCTCGCGGCTGCCAAAGGCGTTACGCTGCGATATGAAGCCTCCGTTGCCAGCGCCGTTCCGATTATTTCGACGCTCGACGGCGCCCTGGCCGGAGATGAGATCCTCGAGATTTGCGGCGTCCTCAACGGCACGTGCAATTTTATTCTCGGCCTGATGGCGAAGGGCGATTCATTCGGCGAGGCACTGCGGCGCGCGCAAACCGCCGGTTACGCCGAGGCCGATCCGCGCAACGACATTCAGGGCATCGACGCCGCGCACAAGCTTGCGATTCTGCTTCAGCATGCATTCACGTCCGGTATTGTAACGCGATCGATTCCGCATGCCGGTATCAGCGGCGTCACGACGGGCGCTGTCCGGCGCGCGCGGCAACACGGTTACGAAATCAAACTGATCGGTTATGCACGCAAAACGCAACGCGGCGTTGCAGCGCAAGTCGGTCCGGTGTTCGTACCGTTCACGCACGAATTCGCGAAGATTGGCGGTGCAAACAACATCATCAGGCTCACGGGCGCTGCATGCGGACCGCTGACGTTCAGCGGCGCCGGCGCCGGGCGTGAAGCGGCGGCATCCGCCGTTCTGGGCGACGTCGTCGCCGCGCTTTCCAGCGTTGCATCGCAGCAGAAACTGCCACGCAGGATCGAGCCGGAACGTACGCTCGACGTGGTTTCTGCATTCGAAAACTTTCCGGTGTTTTCCGGATATCCGGTTCTCACGAACCATCTACAAGGAGATACTCATGCCGGTTACAATCCCCGAGCGCTCTCCGCGGTTTGACACAGTCGCCATTCATGGCGGCCACGGCGGCGATCCGACGACCAAATCGCGGGCGGTTCCGATCTATCAGACAACGTCGTACACGTTCGACAATGCCGACCATGCGGCGCGCTTGTTCGCGCTCGAAGAGTTCGGCAACATTTACACGCGCATCAACAACCCGACCACGGACGTGTTCGAGCAGCGCATTGCGCAGCTCGAAAAGGGCGTAGGTGCGCTAGCCGTCGCGAGCGGACAAGCCGCCGTCGTGTACGCGATTCTCAATCTCGCGCGTTCCGGCGACCACATCGTGGCTTCAAACTCACTCTACGGCGGGACGTACAATGCGTTTGCGCACACGTTGCCGCGGTTCGGTATCGAGGTTTCGTTCGTCGACATCGCCGATACAGAGGCGATTCGCGCCGCCATCCGGCCGAACACCAAAGCGGTATTTGCGGAGATCATCGGCAATCCGAAGATTGACGTGCTCGACGTGGAAGCCGTCGCGCAAACCGCGCACGACGCCGGCGTACCGCTCATCGTCGACAACACGCTGGCAACGCCGGTCTTGGCGCGGCCAATCGAGCACGGCGCCGACATTGTGGTGCACTCCGCAACCAAGTTCATTGGTGGCCACGGCACGGCTATCGGCGGCGCCATCGTCGACGGTGGACGTTTCGACTGGTCGGCATCGCCGAAGTTCGCATCGTTCGTAGAACCGGATCCTTCGTATCACGGCATTAGCTACACGGCGGCTTTCGCCAACCTTGCGTATATCATCAAAGCGCGCGTGCAGTTGCTGCGCGACATCGGCGCGGCACTCTCGCCATTCAACGCGTGGCTGCTGCTGCAAGGACTCGAGACGCTCGGCCTGCGCGTCGAGCGCCATTCACGCAACGCGCAAGCGGTTGCGGAATATCTCTTACAGCAGCCGCGCGTGCAATCCGTCGCATACCCAGGCCTGCCGGCGCACTCGTCGTTTGCCCGCGCGCAGCAGTATTTGGGTGGCAAGGGTGGCGCCATTCTTACCTTCCGCATCAACGGAGGCGAGCGCGAAGCCAAGCAGTTCATCGATAAGCTTCAGCTCTTCTCGCTGCTGGCGAACGTCGGTGATGCAAAATCACTGGTGATTCATCCTTGGAGCACGACACACCAGCAGCTTACGCCGTTGCAACGTCGCGGCAACGGCATCGACGAAGCCACGATCCGCTTATCGGTGGGAATTGAAGATCCCGCAGATATCATTGTGGACTTGGAGCAGGCGTTTGCGTAATTGAAAGAACTCACCGTCAACATCGGCGACTTCACGACACGTGAAGGCGCGCTCATCGAAAGTGTTCAGCAACGGGTCACCATGTATGGTGACCCGTCCGCGCGCGTTGTGTTCGTTCCGCATGCGCTCACGGGCAGCAGCCGCGTTCACGATTGGTGGGGCGCTCTCTGCGGCGAAGGCAAACTCCTGGATCGGCGCGAGCTGTGTATTGTCGGCATCAACGCGCTCGGCGGTTGCTATGGATCGACGGGACCGGATGGCAAGCCGGACTTCCCGTACGTAAGCGTCGCAGACATCGTCGCAGCGCAAGCGCGTGCGCTTGACAAACTTGGCATCGGCGAGATTTCGCTCGTCATCGGTGCATCGCTGGGCGGCATGCAGGCGTTGCAGTGGGCGCTCGATTTTCCCGATCGCGTACGCAACGCGGTGATGGTAGGCGCGCACGATCATCAATCCGCAATGGGCATTGCACTGAACGCTATTCAACGCGATGTCATAGCACTCAATCCGCGAAAGGGAGTTCGCATTGCGCGCAAGATTGCGATGCTCTCGTACAAGAGCGACGACCTGCTGCGCCGGCGGCACGACCGCCGCGCCGATCGCAAGGCACGCTTCCGGTTCGACATCGAAGGCTATTTGGAGTATCAAGCGGATTTGTTCGAAGCGCGCATGGATCCGTACAGTTACGTGGCGCTGACGCAAGCGATGGATAGCTTTGATGTGCGCGGGTATGCGACGCACGCGCGTGAGCCGGGCGCACCGTCGTTGCTGTTCGTAGGAATCTCGAGCGATTGGCTGTTCCGTCCGCAGGACGTCCGGTCGGCGGCCGAGCGTTTTGCGTCTGACGGCTTCGTGAGCGCGTATGCCGAGATCGAATCCGATCACGGTCACGACGCCTTTCTCGCCGAGCCCGAAAAACTTTCAGCGATTCTAGCACAGAACCGCAACGGCTGGTAGCGTAGGGATTTCCCCCATGGACTGGGACCACCGGATACCGTAAATTGGACTGGAGCTACTCTGGTGCCGCTGTGAGGTCGTCCTTGGAAACCGTCCAATTATCGCCCCATCGTGATATCACTATCCGGGCGCTGCGCGAAGACGATCTCGCTGCTGCGGATCGCATCGTACGCTTGGCGTTCGGCACGTTTCTCGGCATGCCCGAGCCCGCCCAGTTCATGGGAGACGCGAACTACGTTCGCACCCGTTGGTTAATAGACCCAAGCGCCGCGTTTGCCGGTGAGATCGATGGAGAAATCGCCGGGTCGAATTTTGCAACGAATTGGGGAAGCGTCGGATTCTTCGGTCCGCTAACCGTGCGTCCCGACCTGTGGGGCCGTGGCATCGCAAAGCAGCTTATGCAGCCCGTGCTAGGCCGCTTCGAAGCCTGGCACACCAAACATGCGGGTCTCTTCACATTCGCACACAGCGAAAAACACGCCGGGCTTTATCAATCGTTTGATTTTTGGCCGCGTTTTCTCACGGCTATCATGGCAAAACCGGTCGGCAAACCGGCCGCTGACGAAACGGTATCGCTGTATTCGCAACTGCCGCATTCACAAAGAGACGATTGCCTTGCGGCATGCCGTGAGATGACGGACGGTGTGTTTGCGGGCCTCGACGTTCGACTTGAAATTCGTGCAATTGCGCGGCACAACTTCGGCGATACAGTACTGCTTTGGGACGGCTCAAAGGTCGCGGCCCTTGCAGTGTGTCATTCCGGCGCCGGGACGGAGGCGGGGTCGGGGAATTACTACGTTAAATTTGCGGCGGCACGTTCGGGAAAAGACGCCGGCATTTTGTTCGACCGATTGCTCGATACATGTGAGCGGCATGCTCGTGCCGCCGGTGCCGCAACCATTATTGCCGGGGTCAATACCGGCCGCCATGAAGCGTATAAGCTGATGCTTGCGAACGGTTTTCGCACGATAATGCAGGGCGTCGCGATGCAGCGTGGCAACGAGGCCGGCTACAATCACCCCGGCATTTATATTCTTGACGATTGGCGCTAACGCGCAGACGCGTGATGAGTTGGAGGTTGTGATGAATACAAAGGTTACGGAAATCGCGGACAATGTCTATCGCTTGTCGACATACGTCGCGAATGCGGGACCGGCCGGCTTTACGTTCAATCAATTTTTGATTCGGGCCGATGAGCCGCTGTTGTTTCATACGGGCGGTCATCTGCTGTTTCCAGCAGTTTCCGAGGCGGTGTCTTCGGTTCTTCCGCTCGACTCGCTGCGATGGATCTGTTTTGGACACTATGAAGCCGATGAATGCGGCGCGATGAACGATTTCTTACAGGCCGCTCCCGACGCGTCCGTAATGCACGGCGCAATCGGCGTCATGTTGTCAATCGGCGATCAGGCTTTGCGCGCGCCGAGGGTTCTCGGTAATGCTGAGGTGGTAGATATCGGAGGCAAACGCGTGCGGCAGATCAACACGCCCCACGTACCGCATGGCTGGGACGCCGGCCTGATCTACGAAGAAACAACCGGAACGCTTTTTGCGGGTGATTTATTTACGATTGCCGGTGACTACGCCGCACAAACGGAAAGCGATATTTTAGGGCCGGCGCTGGCCGTCGAAGATCAGATGCACTTTACATCGCTCACACCGAAAACCGGCCCCACAATCCGCATGCTTGCAGACCTGGAGCCGAGGACGCTAGCGCTTATGCATAACGCAGCGTACAGCGGCGATTGCTCGGGAGCGCTTCGCGATTTGGCCGGCGCATATGAACAACGCCTAGAAGCTTCGCTCGAAAAAATGAGCTAACTTCACTTCTCGTCCACCCTCAACAGTGGAACATCTGTTGGCACCAAAACACTAACACCGCGCTGCCACGAGACGGTTCCACCACTAAAACAACCGCGAGCCGTTTGGCGCGGGCACATCCGGCTTTACGAGAATCACTTCGCCGTTCTCGTCGGCGACGCCCAAGATCAGCACTTCGCTCATGAAGCCGGCAATGCGTTTCGGCGGAAAATTGACAACCCCGAGCACTTGCATTCCAACAAGTGACTCGGGGCTGTAATGAGCCGTTATTTGCGCACTAGATTGACGAATGCCAATCTCACCGCCGAAGTCGACGCGGACCTTGTACGCGGGTTTGCGTGCTTCGGCGAAGATATCAGCAGAGATGACTGTTCCGACGCGGATGTCGAGTTCGAAAAACGCGTCGAGTGTGGTCATGGGGCGGCTAGTGCGCCGCCCCGATCACTGCTTGTGCTTTGAGTGCGCGCTGAACGTCGGTATCCAGCGAGGCAAGGTGTGCTCGCGTCATCAGATCGAGGTTGTTCTTCGAGAGCGACGACGCGATTTGACTCGAGAGATTCTTGAGCTCGTACCGCGCGAGCGCTTGCGCGTCTGACGGGGTTCCCGTTGCCGGATCGTTGGCCAAACGCGAGAGCATCGAGGCGTAGCTGCGCTGCAGGTTACGGCGCACGAGCGGAATGTTGCCGCCGTGCGGGTGCGCGACGTCGGCGAAGATCGCAGACTGCATCCACGTGAAGAGATCGGCGATGTTCATCGTTTCCTTCGAGCCGTATTTGTTCTGCATGTCGTCCAGACGTTGCAGCGTCACCGGCGCAAACATCCGCGCGATCGCCGAACGCTGATACGCCAGCGCAATTTGCTCCACGGCGACGTCGTGACGCGGCGCAAAGTGCCCATCCCAATCGTCGTAGAGATATTGCGAGACGGCGGTGCGCAGCAGGCGCGGTGAGAAGTTCCACGCATCTGCCGAGAACAGGTTCGATTCTAGCGTTTTAAACGCGCGTGTTTCTTCCGTCTTCGGCACGGGCGAGAGCGGCAGCGCCGCATGGGGATCGCCGCGCCGCGCACGCGCCACGTATTCACCGCCGATGAAGCGTGCAACAGCAGAGGTACAGCGTCCATACTGGCCTACGAGCGCTCCGAAAGCACGTTGGAGATCGGAGTACGAGCGCTCGGCTCGCGGGAACCGCGTGTCGGCCTGCGAGATCAGCGAACGGTCGAACCGCATTTGCGTGTTGCACCAGCCGATGGTGTCGTTCGAGAGATCCCATTGCTGGTTGTGCGGATCGACGCTCGTTCCGTCGCGCCACTGGACATCCTCATCGGAAGAGTACGCGAACGGCGGTTGCGACCACACCGACGCCCAGCGGCGAAGCACCGGGAGCTCGTCGGAAGGTGTGCGGGCGCCTGCAATCGGTGCGTATCCCCAATGAATAGCATAGTAGTCGTAGGGTCCCAGCACGGTTTGGAAATACTCGCCGCCGCCCATCTTCTTCGGCCAGATGTTGATGGGCACGTATTCCATCACGCTGGAAGCCGTGCCGTGCGTTTGCGTAAACGACGGACTGCGCAGCTGCGCGGCAGTATAGGCTTGCGAACCAAGATAGTTGTGCCGCAAACCGAAATCGTGGCCGGATTCGTGCAGCACGATCGATTCCAGGAATTGATTGGCGAATTTGACGGGCACGTGGTAGCCGTCGCCGTTACCCATCAGTGAAAGCGCGGCCATGCCATAGGAGAACTGCTGGCGTTCGCCTTGCGCAAAGTCGGATCCGTATGCACGCGTCGCGGCGGTCGCGTTGCCTTCGACGAGCAACGGATAATCGAACTTGCCGTAACGCATCAGATCGCTATCGATCACGATGCCGCTCTTGAGCATTTCGCCGGTGTACGGATTGTAGAGCAGCTGCGCTTCGGCGAAGCCGCCGTCGGTTTCGGCGAGCCAGCGCACGACGTTGTAGCGCATATCGTCAGGATCGAAGTTCGGATCGTTCGGCTGATCTTTGACTTCGACCGCATCCGAGATGCCAATGGCGCGGAAGGCGTTGTTCCAGGTCAACAGCGCCCGGCGAACGGCAAACCGGTATTTCGCCGGAATCGTGTTGCTGATGTAATAAACGATCGGTTTCTTCGCCACAGATAAACGCTGCGCCGGATTCGACGCCTGCACGTTCCAGCGCACGATGTAATCCGCGGACTTATCGAACGAATCATCGGAGCTGAAGTCGTCGTGCGAATTCACGAAGTAGCCGACGCGATCGTCAAAAAGGCGCGGCATGTAATTATCGTTCTGGGGGAGCGCGGCGATCGTGTATTGCATCGCGATTTGCAGATTGCGCGGATCGGGTGCCGCATCCGGGATGTACTGCGGGTTCATCGTGGTGAACGTTTGCATCGCGGTCAGCGTCACGTTTTCGGGGAACGACTTGGTCGCTCCGAAGTACGTCGACTGCGAATCCATGCGGTACGCGCCCATCGGGTTGAGTTGGCGGCCGCCGTTGAGATCCGTCAAATAGTCGGCGACGCCGGTAATATCTTGCAAGAACGGCGCTGCATCGAACACGACGTTGCCCGTCTTATCGTCGATGCTCAAAACCTTGGCGACACCCGCGACGCTGTTCGTCGTGCCCGCGGCGACCGCCAGTGCTTCGGGCGAATTCGGTTTTGCCAAGAAGCGCGTGGTCGGGAACAACAGCGCAACGCGATTATCTTGTTTGATAAAACGGATGATCCGGCAACCTTGCAAATCGGTCAAACCCGAGAACAATCCGGCGCCGATGCCGTTCGTCGGTACCGGCAATTCGACGAAATCTTGTCCGAGCTGCTGCGGCGTGAGCTCGAGTGCAACCGAACCTTCCTTCGTGCGCCAAACCGTGAACAAGCCTTTTTGCGCCGTCGCATTCTCGGTGAACTTGTCGTACGGCGTCAAACTCGGGTTCGAGGGCTTTGGAGATTCAGTTGCAGTGGTCGCCGCCACCGGCATTTTTTGCGCCGCAGAAACGGGAGTGGCAGCGAATGCTATGAGCGCAATCGCAAGAGCAGAAGCGGGAATCTTCACGTGCAGCTCCTTGACGAACAAAAAACGGCGCGACTCTTCACAAAAGCCGCCGCGTTAAAGCCTATTGTTCGTAGACCCAGCGCATGATTCCGCTCGCCAGCACCCGATGTTCGAACGGATGGAGTGCCGCCATCACGGCATCTATTTCGCCTTGCACGCGAAGCGGTTTGCGCGTTAGTACGGGCCCGCGATCGGCATCGAGCGTGACCAAGTGCGACGACGCTCCTACCCACTTGCACTCCAAGGCAAGCGCGTCCGCGACCGCGCGCGCACCGCGGAATGCCGGCGTCACCGTTCCATCCGGAAACGTCACCTCGTCGCACGATTGATCGAACGGCAGATACGCAGGGTGAATGTTAATGGCGTGTTCGAATTCATCGAAGAACGCCGGCGGCAGCAGATGCATCCAGCCCAAAAGCAAGATCAATTCGGGCTGCTCGCGGCGCACCAGTTCGATGAGCGCAGCGTCATACTGCTCGCGTGACTGCGCCTTCCGGTCCCATGGCAGCACAGCGCGTGCAATGCCCGCACGGCGCGCGCGTTCGAGTGCGAATGCATCGCCTCTGTTCGTAATTAGTGCTGCGAGATCGAGGGGCAATCGATTCTGCTGAACGGCGTCGATCACCGATTGAAAATTCGTTCCGTTGCCTGAAGCGAAAACAACGGTGCGAAAGCGCCGTTGCTGCCAGCGCGCTTTGTCGAAGCGCTCGATCACCTCTGCGCCGCTGTGTTTGGTGTAGTACTCGACGAGTTTTTCTTCGCCGACGGCGGGAATGAGCGCGCGTTCGTACGCGCGTTCGCGCAGTGATGCAAGCGCGGCGACCAGCAAATGCGGGCCAATTCCACTTCCCCGGTGTTCCGGATGAACGCCGAATGGACCGAAGATCCCCGTTCCGGCCTGCGAGCCGGCACCGCGAAGCCACGAAAAGCGCAAACCTTGCGCATCGTACGTTGCGAACCCGGCGAAATCACCACCGCGCGATACGACGACGTTATATCCCGCGTGCGATTCTGCGCCCCACGTTCCGCTGAATTGCTGGTCGATCCACGCCGCGAGGCGTTCGCTTCGCACGTCGCGTTCGACAGCATATCCGAGCGCTTCGATCGACGTCAACGCCTGCGCAAGCGCCTGTGCGTCGAACTGCGGCGCGTGCAGATCGACGGCAAGGTTGACCATTTGGTTCATGAACGCGCCGGATGTACGACCGTTTGCGGCTCGTCGCCTTCGCGCTTTTCAATCCAGCCGATCACCTTAGCGCCGGCAACGGCTCCAACCGCAGCTTGTGCTTGCGTAAACGGCACGACGAGCGTGTATCCGATTCCCATGTTGAAGGTGCGGTAGCGTTCGTGCATATCGAGATCGGCACGGCGGCAAAGTTCGGCGAAAAGCGGCGGCACGCTCCAGCGCGCTTGTTCCAGTACCGCTTTCACGTTCGCCGGCAGCGTGCGCGGAATGTTTTCCAATAATCCGCCACCCGTGATGTGCGCCATGACCTTCACGTCTGCGACCGCTTGAATCGCGCGCACGCCGTCCAAGTACGAGGGATGTGCGGCAAGCAACGCATCGGCAAAGGTTACGCCGTCAAACGGCTGCGCGTACTCTTCTTCTTTAATAACGGCGCGGGCGAGCGTGTATCCGTTGGTGTGCAACCCGCGTGCCGGCAAGCCGATGATCGCGTCGCCGGGCTGGACACGAGACGGATCTGGAACGGTGCTGCGATCGACGATGCCGACGATCGTGCCGGCGAGATCGAAGTCGCCGGGTTTGTACAATCCCGGCATTTCGGCAGTTTCCCCGCCAAGCAGCGCGCAGTTATTCTCGCGGCATGCTTTAAAGCATCCGCTCACAACCTGGGCAGCTACCGCGGGGTCCAATTTTCCGACGGCGAAATAGTCCAAAAAGAACAGCGGCGTGGCGTTGACAACCAGAATGTCGTTGACGCAGTGATTCACCAGATCGGCGCCGACGGTATCGTACCGCCGCAGCGCAGCCGCGATCAGAATCTTTGTGCCCACCCCGTCAGCCGAGGCAACCAAGGCCCGCTCCGTCTCGCCCGGCACAGCAAACAAGCCCCCGAAGCCACCGATGGCGTCGAGTTGCCCAGGGTGGCGCCAGCCTTGCATAACAGAGCGGTAGCGCGAGACCGCCTCGTTGCCGGCAGCGATGTCGACGCCTGCCTGCGCGTACTTGTCGCGCACGTCCGCGCCACCGCTCACAGGGCAGCCTCAGGTGCTTGCCAAAGACTTTGGATTGTCATTAAGAGTCTACGCTTCTCCCTTCGAAAGGTTGACCATGCAAGTTCGTATCGTTACTGATGCGCCGGGTTCGATACATGCCCGCGCTCTCGTCGTGCCGGTCTTTACCGGCGGCGCGCCGGAAAGTGGCGGTGCTGCGCTCGAGCAGGGCGTGCGATCGACGATCGACGGCATCACCGGCTCCGGTGAGATGAAAGGTAAACTCGCCGAAACGACGCTCGTCCACGCGCACGGTCAACCGTTCGAACGCATTCTCCTTGTCGGGCTCGGCGATTCGCAAAAATTCGAGCCGTGGATGCTGGCCCGGTATGCGGGCGCCGCGGTGCGTCAGCTCGGCCGCAAGAATCTTCGCGAGATCGCGTTCGTGCTTCCGGAATCGGTCAAGGGTCATGAAACGGCTGCGGTTTCATTTCTGGTCGAAGGCGCAGTTAGCGGCAGCTTCGATACGACGGTGTATCAAAAAGAGCCGGAAAAACGCAGCGGCGCCGACACGATCTTCATCCTTGCGCAAGGGTTCGACAAAGATGCGATCGAGCGCGGCGTGCAGCGTGGCGAAATTCTGGGTGAGGCGGTGAACTTCGCGCGCACGCTCGCCATTACGCCGGCAAACGACATGACGCCGACGCATCTGGCGCAGCGCGCAGTCGATGCGTGCAAAGAAGCGGGCGTCGATGCGCAAGTGCTGGATGCGGCGCAGTGCCGCGAACTTGGTATGGGTTCGTTTCTTTCCGTTGCGCAAGGCAGCGATCAACCGCCGAAGTTCATCGTGATGCGCTACACCGGCGATCCGGGCAGTAAAGATTTGCTCGGCCTGGTCGGCAAGGGCATTACGTTCGATACGGGCGGCATTTCGCTCAAACCGCCGGAGCGCATGGAAGAAATGAAGTACGACATGTCCGGCGGCGCGGGCGTCATCGCCACCATGACCGCGATCGGCAAGCTCAAACCGAAAATCAACGTCATCGGCGTCGTGCCGGCAACGGAAAATATGCCGAGCGGCAAAGCGACCAAACCCGGCGACATCTTCACGGCGATGAACGGCAAGACGATCGAAGTGATCAACACCGATGCCGAAGGACGCCTCATTCTTGCCGACGGTTTGTGCTACGCGGCACAACAAGGCGCGACGCGCATCGTCGACGTTGCCACGCTCACCGGCGCATGCGTCATTGCGCTCGGACATGCCGCAAGCGCCGTCGTCGGCACCGACGAGGCTTTCATCGAGCAGTTTCTCGCTGCCGCAAAACCTTCCGGTGAGCGCTACTGGCAAATGCCGCTGTACGACGACTACACCGCGGCCATGAAGAGTGACATCGCGGATCTCAAGAACACCGGTGGACGCCCCGCCGGAACGCTGACGGCAGCGGCATTCCTCAAAGCGTTCGTGCCCGAGCAGACACCGTGGATTCACCTCGATATCGCCGGCACGGCGTATCTGGACAACGAGTCGGGGTGGCAAGCAAAAGGGCCGACCGGAACGCCCGTGCGCGCGTTTGTTTCGCTCGTCGAACAGCTCTCGGGTTCGCCTGTAATCCACACGAACGGCGTTATGGCAACGGCCGGCGTTTAAAAATACCGGCGCAACAATTCGATAGCCGCGGCATCGTTGCTGCGGCTATCTTCTTGCGCGCACCTACTCGCTAGCCGCGACTTGTCTGGTGCGTGCGTTCGTTAGCAAAGCGCTGATGCCCAGGGAAGCACCGAAGACGCACAGCACGCCGTAGCCGACGTTCGCGAACGAGAATGCGCCGCCGAGCGGCACACCGAGCAACACCAGTGCTTCGGCACCGCCGATGACAAGGGAAACGATCATGGAAAACAACGTCATATTGACGTTGTAAATAAATTTGCGTGATGGCCGCACGTACGCCCACGAGTATGCACCCAGAACGCCGATACCCTCGGCGGTGTCGACCAGTGACATGCCGGCTGCAAAGAGCAGCGGCAAGATCATGATGTAAACCACCGGCATGCCGCTTGCGCCGGATGCAGCCGAGATACCCAGCAGCGCAACTTCCGTTGCCGTGTCAAAGCCTAAGCCAAACAATACGCCCACCGCGTACATGTGGCGGCTTTGCGTTACCATAGTGAGCGCAGGGCGCAGAATGCGCGTAAGAAATCCGCCCGGCAATTGCGGTTCTTCTGCTGCGGTATCGGTGTTTCGCAAAATATCGAGCAGTATGCCGGTATTCGCAAGCGCGATAATAAAGAGGAACGCCGCGGATACGGAGGTGCCGATAAGCGCGCCCGTGTTGTGCAGCGCGCCGATGTGCGCTTTGAGAGCGGTGCCGAAAGCGGCTACGAGTAAGCCCAGCACAATCACAATCGTCGAATGCCCGAGCGAGAAAAAGAATCCCACCCCAAGCGGGCGCTGTCCGGAGTGCATGAGCTTGCGCGTCGTAGAATCGATTGCGGCGATGTGATCGGGGTCGACCGCGTGCCTCAAGCCGAGAACGAACGCTGTGACGCCAAGCGCAAAAAGCACCGGGTACCGGTGCGCGGCTAGGACTAGCGCAAGCCACGCACCGGCATTCAACACCGCCAGCGTTGCGGCGAGCGCGGTTAGACGGGCGCGAATTTGCCGGCCATGCGCTCTTGCAGCATGTCGATCCACCGATCCATCCCTTCGCCGGTTTTTGCAGAAACTTCGATGATCGTGATATCCGGGTTCGCCGTAAGGATGTTTGCGCGTGCCTGCGCACGGTCGAACGCGGTGGCGCGCGCAAGATCGATCTTCGATATCACGGCAATGTGTGAGGTTGTGAAGGCAAGCGGGTACTTCAACGGTTTGTCCTCGCCTTCCGTGACGGAGAACAGTACGACGCGCAGATCTTCGCCCAGATCATATTCTGCCGGGCAAATAAGATTGCCGACATTTTCTATCACGAGCAGCTGCGCCTCATCGAAGCGTTGGTCGCGGTCCCGCAGGTCTGAGAGCGCACGCGTGACCATTTGTGCATCAAGACGGCATTCTGCTCCCGTGCAAATTTGCTCGACGTCCGCACCGCTGCGCCGCAGGCGCACGGCATCATGCTCGGTCGCCTGATCGCCAACAAGAGCTGCAACGCGGTAGCCGGCACGCATGCGATGCAGCGTTTCTTCAAGAAATGTCGTTTTACCGGAACCAGGACTCGAGAGTGCGTTGAGAACGAACGTTCCGCGACGTTCAAACCGTTCGCGCAGTTCCTGCGCCAGCGTGGTGTTCTTGCGGAGAATACTCTGCTGAACGTCGATCACGCGAAGGGTCATCCCGAACCTCCATTGCTCTGACGAAGAGCTCGCGCCCGTGCAAGATCGTGCTCGACGGCGTGCCGCACTTCGGACACACCGGCAGCGGTGCGCTGTGTATCGTTTGCTCCACATTGCACGCCGCGCAAAAAATAACGAGCGGAACGTGTTCGATCGTCAACCGCGATTGCGAAGCAGGCGTTCCTTCGGTTGCCACACCCCAAGCAAACTGCAGCGCATCCGGTACAACGCCGGTGAGCGTACCTATTGTTACGAACACGTTTTCGATGCGTTCGATACGCTCCGCAACCGCGCGTTCGCAAACTTCATCTACGATTGCCAGCGCAATCGAAACCTCGTGCACGTTTTGACTATACAAGAATGCGCGGCGGGCCTACAATAGTCGTGCTATGTCCGATGCTGTGCAGATGCTGGAAGAACAGCACGCGGAGGTAACCGCGCTGTTCATGAAGCTCGACCGGCTTCGCGATGATACCACCTGCGCACAAGTTTTCCGCACGATCGACGCGCGTCTTCGCGAGCATGCGGCAATCGAAGAGCAAATTTTTTATCCGGCACTGCGCGAACGCGCGCGCCGCAAGCACGCCGCCGACGGCGCAGAGATCCGCGAAGCACTTCACGAGCATAGCGAAATCAAGAGAGCACTCAAGCAACTGGAAGTAGCCAGTCCGTCCTCGCCATCGTTCAAAACCCAGGTGGCCGACCTCCAGAGTTTAGTGCGGCATCACGTGCAGGAAGAGCAGTCGACGATACTGCCGCAAGCGCGGCGATTGTTCGATGCCTTCGAACTCGACGATCTTGCGTACCGGATGGTCAAGCTTGCCTCGCTGTACTCTCCGGCTCTCGAAATGGGAGGCACAGCGCCAGTTTCTTAGGTTGTTAGGGAGGTCCACGATGGCAACAAAACCGCCTGCGATTCCCGAGATAAACCTTTTATGGATCAACGCCGGACTCAGCTGTGACGGCGATTCGGTGTCTCTCACCAACGCGCAACGTCCAAGCGTTGAAGATATCGTCATGGGCGGCATTCCCGGATTGCCCAAAGTCAACGTTTGGTGGCCGCTCGTAGCGTTTTACAGCGGCGATGAATTCATGAACGCGTTCTTTAGAGCAGAACGCGGGGAACTCGAGCCGTTCGTTCTGGTGATCGAAGGTTCCATCGCCAATGAAAAGATCAAAAAGGAAGGCTACTGGACCGGATTCGGCAACGACAAAGCTACCGGTCAGCCGCGCACGTTGATGGACTGGATCGATGCGCTCGCGCCAAAAGCAACGGCGGTCATTGCGGCCGGCACATGCGCGACGTACGGTGGGATTCACGCCATGCAAGGAAATCCAACCGGCGCAATGGGGCTTGCCGATTATCTTGGCTGGAATTGGAAATCGAAAGCGGGATTGCCGATCATCAACGTTCCCGGTTGCCCCGTTCAGCCGGACAACATGTCGGAAACGCTCACGCAATTGCTGCTGTTTGCGGCGGGCAAAGCACCGCCGCCCGCGCTTGACGATTTGCTGCGGCCGAAGTGGCTCTTTGAACGAACGGTGCACGAGAATTGCGATCGCGCCGGTTACTACGAAGAAGGCAACTTTGCGAGTGAATACGGCGATCACCGGTGTCTTGTGAAATTGGGTTGCTGGGGACCGGTCGTCAAATGCAACGTGCCAAAGCGCGGCTGGATGGACGGTATCGGAGGTTGTCCGAACGTCGGGGGCATCTGCATGGCGTGCACGATGCCGGGATTCCCCGATAAATACATGCCGTTCATGGACGAACCTCCGGGAGCAACGCTTTCAACAACGCTCGTTACGGGATACGGGCGCTTCATCCGCGCGATGCGGTCTTCGACGATCCACACCGGTGACAAAGAGCCGAAATGGCGCCATACCGGCACCACTTTGACCACCGGCTATGTGCCCAGAGGCTATTAAAAAAGCGAGCGTGAGCGATGACCACTAAAGATTTTCCGATCGGCGTACAAGAACGGGGAAGCGAACAGCTCATCGAGATGGCGTGGGATCCCATCACGCGCATCGTCGGCAGCCTGGGCATCTACACGAAGATCGATTTTCGTCAAAAACGTATCGCGGAATGCCACAGCACCTCCTCGGTCTTCCGCGGCTATAGCGTCTTTATGCGCGGCAAAGATCCGCGCGACGCCCATTTCATCACCAGCCGAATTTGCGGGATCTGCGGCGACAATCACGCTGCGTGTTCGGTGTACAACCAGAACATGGCGTACGGCATCGAGAACCCGCCGATGGGCGAGCTGATTATGAACCTCGGTGAAGCGGCCGAGTACATGTTCGATCACAATATTTTCCAGGAGAATTTGGTTGCCGTCGACTTTTGCGAGAAGATGGTGCGCGAAACCAATCCGAGCGTTTGGGAGAAAGCTAAGCAAAAAGAGGCGCCCAATGCGTCGGTCCACGGCTATCGCACGATCGCCGACATCATGACGGCGTGCAATCCGTTCGAGGGTGAAATCTCGCGGCGAGGCCTTGAGCTCAGCCGCATGACGCGTGAAATGTTCTGCCTGATGGAAGGCCGGCACGTGCATCCGTCAACGCTGTATCCCGGCGGCGTCGGAACCGTTGCCACGATGCAGCTGTTCACCGATTATCTCTCGCGGCTGATGAAGTACATCGAATGGATGAAAGTCTGCGTTCCGTTGCACGACGATCTGTTCGACTTCTTCTACGAGGCAATTCCGGGATACGAACACGTCGGCGAGCGCCGCGTACTGCTAGGCTGCTGGGGCTCGCTCAACGACGAGGAAGAGTGCGACTTCCAGTACCGTCATATGACGAATTGGGGCCGGCAAATGTACGTCACGCCCGGCGTGGTGGTGGACGGCAGACTCGTCACGAACGATCTCGTCGACATCAATCTCGGGATCCGCATTCTGCTTGGCTCCTCGTATTACATCGACTGGGAGCAAGAAGGGAAACTGGTCGATCGCGATCCGCTCGGGAATCCGGTAGATATCCGCCATCCGTGGAATGCACGGCAAATTCCGCAGCCGCAAAAGCGCGACTTCGGCGGACGGTACAGCTGGGTGATGTCCCCGCGCTGGTTTGACGGGCAGAATTACTTGGCGCTGGACACGGGCGGCGGTCCGCTGGCGCGACTGTGGTCGACTGCACTTTCCAACTTGGTGGATACGCCGTACGTCAAGGCCTCCAACAACACGATCAAGATCACGTTGCCGAAAACCTCGCTCAAACCCGAAGTGACGTTCGAGTGGAAGATTCCGAAGTGGAGTAACGCGATCGAACGCGACCGTGCGCGCACGTACTTCCAAGCGTACGCCGCGGGTCTGGCGATGTATTTCGTTGAGCGCGGCATCGAATTCGTCGGCAAAGGCGAGACGAAGACCTGGAATGAGGTCAAAGTTCCGAAAGAAGCGATCAGCGTTGGTTTCACGGAAGCGGTGCGCGGCGTACTCTCGCACCATATGGTGATCCGCGACGGCAAGATCGAGAACTATCAGCCTTGGCCGCCGACGCCGTGGAACGCGAACCCGCGCGACAGTTACGGTACTCCGGGACCATACGAAGATGCCGTGCAGAACACGCCGATCTTCGAAGAAAACGGACCGGAAACGTTCAAAGGGATCGATATTATGCGCGCCGTGCGCAGTTTCGACCCATGCTTGCCGTGCGGCGTGCACATGTACCTAGGCAACGGCAAAACGATCGAGCGCATCCATACGCCGTTCGGTAACCCGGAGGTCTGACGGATGGCCGATCTCTTTCACGAGTCGAGTACGCGCGTTGAAACTCTGCTCGACCGCTTTAGCGCGTTCCCTGCAACAACCGGCGCGCGCACCGACGCGGAAGAGCTCGTGCGTATCGTCTCATCTTTGCACGGCGAATGTTTACGCAGGCTCGTCTCAGCACTTCACGACCTGAGCACGGAAGCGGACGCGTTCCTCGAGCGATGCTGTAACGACCCGCTCGTCGCCGGCATCCTGATCGCACACGGACTCCACCCGGTGCCGCTCGAGCAACGCGTCCGCGTGGCGGTTGAACGCGCCGGCGGCGCGCAGCTGGTGCAAGCAACGGAGGATCTTGTTGAAGTTCGCATCGACGGATCCGAAGAGAAAGCGCAGCAGGTGCGAGAGGCCGTTCACATCGCAGCTCCTGAAGTGATGGATGTCCGCGTCGTCGGGCAAACCATCTCACTCTTGACCGTGACATGACGTTCTCGCTCACGAAGCTGCTGCGTGAACCGCGCGCCTCCGCACGCCTGCAATGCGAACTCTGCGCTGAGGCTATCGATGATGCGCACAGCCACATTGTTGACGTAACCGACCGCCGGCTTCTGTGCAGCTGCTATCCGTGCAGCATGTTGTTTTCCGCGCCCGGCGCCGCGCGCGGGCGGTTCAAAATGGTGCCCAAACGTTATGCGGTAATTCCGCCGCCGCTGCTGGGAGACGCGCAGTGGGAAGCGCTCGGCCTTCCGATCGGCCTTGCGTTCTTTTTCGAGAACGGCGATTCCGGGCGCATCACGGCATACTATCCCGGGCCCGCCGGCGCCACCGAATCGCAATTACCTTTAGACGCGTGGCAAGATCTGCGCGCACGCGAACCGCTTATCGCCTCGATGCAAGCGGACGTCGAGGCAGCGCTTGTGTACCGCCCGCGCGGCGGCGAATCGCGATCGTATGTCGTTCCTATCGACGTATGCTACGAGCTTGCAGGCCTGGTGCGCTCGAAGTGGAGCGGCGTAAGCGGCGGCGACGATCTGATTCATGCGATTGAAGATTTCTTTGCGCGGATCGAGGAGCGCGCAGAATGACGGAACTAAAGTTTACGATTGCCGGCGCGCACCCAAAGCAGCACGCAGCTTCGCCGGCGATCTCGTTCGAGACTGCCATTGCCACGAGCGAACCGGTTGAGGCGCTCGTGTTGCGCGCTGAAGTGCGCATCGAACCGCAGCGCCGTCAGTATGACAGCCGCGAACATACGCTACTCAACGATTTATTCAGCACGCCCGACCGGTGGGCAACCACGCTGCGGACGTTTTCGTGGGCCGACGTGCCCGTCATTGTAACGGCGTTCGAAGAACAAACCTGTGCGCATATCGACGTGCCGTGCACATTCGATTTCGATGAAGCGGCAACCCGATATTTCAGCGCGCTCGGCGAGGGCGATATTCCGCTACGGTTCTTCTTCAGTGGTGCGATCTTCCGTTACGGCGGCAACGGCGTTTCTACCGAACGCGTGCCGTGGAGCTGCGAGGCGGGGTACCGTATGCCGCTTCAGGTATGGAACGCCGCTATGCGCGCGTGCTTCGGCGACGATGCGATCATTCGCGTAAGGCGTGAAACGCTTGAAGATTTGCATCGTCTACGCGCGCTCAGCGGAGCGATCAGTTGGGACGATCTCTTCGCACGTTTAGTATCGGAAGCGCGCGCATGATCGAGGCCGCGCGGGCCGTCGCGGACGCTGTCTTGTACGAGGGCTTCTTTCTGTTTCCGTACAGCAAAAGCGCGATCAAGAACCAGATGCCGTTTCAGTTCGGCGTTCTGATGCCGGCGAATTATGCCGACAAGAGCGAGCCTTCACAGCTGCATTCGGAATTCGTGCTGCTGCGCCAAAGCGCAGCGCAAACGCGGCTCGAAGGCGTCCTGCGTTTTCTCGAAATTCCCGCTACCGGCGATCCCAGAGAGCGCGAGGTCCCGTTCGCCTTCGCACTCGGCGAGGCCGGGCAGCTTCCGTTTCAGATTGGCAATCTGCACGGCACGGTGGCAATGAGCGACCTCAGCGACGGCGAGGTGGTTCGCGTAACGCTCGACGTGCGCAACCACACGTCGATTGACGATCCTCACGCAAGGCGCAATGACGCTTTGCGTGGTGCGTTCGTGAGCGCGCACGTGTTACTCGCAGCACCGGGGGCGCAGTTTGCCTCGATGCTCGATCCCCCGGAGAAAGCGATCGGCGCGATAGCGCGATGCCGCAACGAACGCGTCTTTCCGGTACTGCTCGGAGAGGCCGGCCTCGCAAAACAGACCGGAACGATGCTGCTGATCTCGCCGATTATTTTGTACGATTTTCCGCGCATTGCGAAGACCAGTACAACGCGCACGTTTGACGGAACGGAAATCGACGAGTTGCTGATGCTCAGCGTCGCTTCGCTCAGCGATAAAGAGAAACAGGAAGCTCGCGCAGCACATCCATTCGTGCGGGAGCTGGTCGAACGCGCGGAATCGCTCGACGCGGACACGCAGGGCATGTTGCACGGCGCGCTCACCGGCGGCAGCGGTGAGCCCGGAGACGAGACGGTGACGATCGACGGCGTTCCGGTACGTCGCGGATGCCGGGTGCGAGTGCAGCCGAAGGGCCGCGCCGACGTTTGGGACGATATCGTGCGCGGGATGACAGCGCGCGTGAATGCCGTGCATACCGATTTTGAAGGCAAACGCCATATCGGTGTAGTCTTCGACGCAGATCCTGCAAGCGATATGCACGACTGGTACGGACGCTCGTTTTTCTACAGCATTGACGAGATCGAGCCGCTGCCGTGAAAACGCTCATCGCCGGATTTGGCAACATCTTCCTCTCCGATGACGGCTTCGGTTGCGAAGTGGTCAGCAATCTCAATGCTGCCGGCTTCCCGCATGATGTAACGATCAAAGACTTCGGCATCAGCGGCATGCACTTGGCGCTCGAAATGTCATCCGGCTACGACCTCATTGTCATCGCCGACGCTATCGCGCGAAACGATGCGCCAGGCACCGTGTTCGCAGTCGAGCCCGACGTGCGAGCCTCGCACCCCGAGCCGCCGCCCGATGCCCACGCCATGGACGTAGGCAGCGTGCTCGCACTCTACGAGCGCGTATGCGCGCAGAGCGGTATCCGGCAACACCCCAAAATTATCGTGGCCGGTTGTGTGCCCGCCATCTTCGAGGAAGGCATCGGTCTGAGCGAAGCAGTTCGCGCCGCGGTACCGGTCTGCGCGCGGCTGATCAAAACCCTCGTGCACGAGCACGCCGGGACTGGAGCAACAGTATGAACAAGAAAAACGTGTGGGGCGCCATCGCCGCGCTTGCTGCGCTCTACGTAGCGCGCATGGCATACAAAATGACGATGGAAGCGCGGCGGTACAACGACATTCTGGCAATGTCGAACGAAGGCACGCTGCAAGACGAACTGCCCGGACTGATGGTGCAGATCATGGCCGGCCAAAAACAAACCGTAAAGGAATGGATGAGCTTCATGAAAACCGCTCCGTCCGATCTGCTGCGGTACATGAAGATCGAGGCGATGTAACAGCATGTGTCTTGCGATCCCCGGGCGCATCGTCGAGTTTTCACAGGACCAGCCGCTTCTGGCGAAGGTTGACGTGGCGGGCGTAAAGCGTGCAATCAATATCGGCTTGCTGGCCGACGAGCCGCTCGATATCGGTGACTGGGTGTTAATCCACGTCGGTTTTGCGATGAGCAAAGTCAGCGAGGACGAAGCGCGCGATCAACTGACGATGCTCGCAGCGCTCGGTGAAGATCGCCAAGCGATCGAGGAAGTACGCGGTTACAGTTTTGCCGAGCAAGGGACGGCGGACGCATGAAGTACGTCGACGAATTTCGCGACGCCGCGCTGATTACGAAAGTTGCGCACGAGATCGCACGCGTGGCCGATCCGCAGCGTCATTACCGCATTATGGAGGTGTGCGGCGGCCACACACACTCGATCTACCGCCACGGCCTCAAAGACGTGCTGCCCTCGAACATCCAGCTCGTCCACGGACCCGGGTGCCCGGTTTGCGTGCTGCCGATGGGGCGGGTCGATGACGGTCTCTCGATAGCAGAACAACCGGATACCATTCTAACGGCGTTCGGCGATATGATGCGCGTTCCGGGTACCAAGGGCACGCCGCTGGAGTATAAAGCGCGCGGCGCAGACATTCGCATGGTGTATTCGCCGTTAGACGCGCTGCGCATCGCACAAAACGAGCCCGGCAAACACGTGTGCTTCTTCGCCATCGGGTTTGAAACGACGGCGCCTTCAACTGCGCTCACGATCCTGCGTGCAAAAGCGCTCGGCCTGGAAAATTTCACCGTGTTTTGCAATCACGTGACGATCCTTCCCGCCATCCGCGCAATTTTGGACTCACCCGACATGCGCCTTGACGGATTTATCGGACCGGGCCACGTCTCGACGATCACGGGCTGCGCGCCGTACGAATTCATCGCATCGCATTATCACAAGCCCATGGTCATCTCGGGATTCGAGCCGCTCGATCTGCTGGAAGGCATTTTGATGCTGCTGCGCCAGTTTGAAAAGGACGAAGTGCGCGTAGAAAATCAGTACCGGCGCATCGTTCCATGGAACGGCAATCTTGCAGCGCTGCGAGCGATGAGCGACGTCTTCGAACTGCGGCCGTATTTCGAATGGCGGGGCCTGGGGTTCATCTCGCAATCGGCACTGAAGATTAAGCCGGCATTTGCGCAGTACGATGCGGAAGCGCGCTTTGCACTTCCCGGCGTGCGCGTCACGGATCCGAAAGCGGCGCAGTGCGGCGAAATTTTGAAAGGCGTTCTCTCCCCGCCGCAATGTAAACTGTTCGGCACGGCTTGCACGCCGGAACATCCAGTTGGCGCGCTGATGGTTTCCAGCGAAGGCGCGTGCGCAGCACATTACAAGTACGCGCGCACATGAGAACACAGATCTCGCAGATCGAAATGGCGCACGGCGCAGGTGGTAAAGCCAGCCGCCGTCTTGTGGAATCGCTCATTGCTCCGGCGTTTGCAAACGACGCGCTGGAGCCTCTCGGCGATGCGGCGGTGCTCACCATCGCCGGAAGCCGCGTCGCCACGACCGCCGACGGATTCGTGGTCAAACCCCTCGCATTTCCGGGCGGATCGATCGGATCGCTCGCAGTTCACGGAACGGTGAACGACCTGGCGGTCTCCGGCGCGCGCCCAATAGCATTGATGGCGGCGTTTATTTTGGAAGCCGGCCTGGGCGGTGAGGTTCTCGAGCGCGAGATCGACGCGATGGCCGCGGCGGCACGCGCCGCCGGCGTTGACATCGTCGGCGGCGACACGAAAGTGGTCGAACACGGCATGGCCGACGGGATGTACATCTCGACGTTCGGCATCGGCATTATTGACGAGCGTTTAACGCTTGGTCCGCAGCAAGTCCGTCCCGGCGATCGGATCATCATCTCCGGTCCCATCGGCGATCATGGCATTACGATCTTGCTTGCACGCGGCGAACTCGACCTTGAATCGGGCATCACGTCCGATTCGCGATCGGTAATGCCGCTTGTCGACGCACTTTGCGCGAGCGCTGCGCCGGGAATCCGCTGGATGCGCGATCCTACGCGCGGCGGCGTCGCAACGACGCTCAACGAACTCGCGCGCGACGCCGCCCTCGCGGCTATTTTGGATGAAGACGCTATTCCCGTCCGCGATGAAGTGCGCGGCGCATGCGAGCTGCTCGGCCTCGATCCCCTGCATATCGCGAACGAAGGACAGTTCGTCGCCGTCCTTGCACCGCAGTACGCCGGCGAAGCGCTGGCGGCACTGCACGCAACACCGGGCGGCGAAGGCGCAATTGCGATCGGGGAAATTGCCGCTTCTCCGGCTGCAACAGTGATGACGCGGACGGCGTATGGTGGAACGCGCGTCGTCGACATGCTCGTCGGCGATCCGCTGCCTCGCATATGCTAGAAGCCTCGGGCGGCCTTCGCTCGCAACAGGTCATTCGATCGCGCATCCTCGAGCGCAATCCGATCTGCGATCGTTTTTTTGCGCACGAAGCGCGGCCGCTCGCAACCGCGTGCGCGCAAATGGCGCGATGCTTTTTGCGCGGCGGCAGACTGCTGTGTTTCGGCCGTGGTGCATACGCTACGGATGCCATGCATCTCTCCGTCGAATTCATTCATCCCGTTATCGTTGGGAAACGCGCGCTGCCCGCGCTGGACGTAAGCATGGCCGCGCCGCATTGGGTTTCAGCACTCTGCACGGCGCACGACATGGCGATTGCACTCGGGCCTCCGGCCGGTGATCGTGAGTTCGAAGCGGTTTTGCAAGCAGCGCGACCGTGCGGCGCGATGACGATCGCGTTCCCCGGCAGCAGTGCTGATTATGCGGTTGCCGCACCTACGGCTGACGAACATATCCATCAAGAACTGTTCGAACTGCTCGGCCATACGATGTACGAGAGCGTCCAGGTGTTTTTGGAACACGACGTCTCAACCGGCGACAAAGCAGGCGCAGGCGCCGCCACATTCCTGTATCCGTTCCTCAACGCGGGCGCACGAAATGACACGCTCATCGACGACGTCGCCGCATCGATCGTGCAAAAAGCGGCAGATGCGAACCAACTTCGTGCGCAAATCGCCGATCGTCAAGCAGCGGCGATAGAAATTGCCGCCTCGGCAATCCGCGAACGGCTCGAACAAGGCGGAACGATGCTGGCCTTCGGTAACGGCGGCTCTGCCACCGATGCCACAGACTTTGCGCTCGACTGCGTCATGCCGTCGGTCGACTGCGCCCCGCTGCGTGCGATCTCCATCGCGCTCGAACCCGCCGTGTTGACTGCAACCGCGAACGACGTCGGCTCGGACCTCATGTTCGCGCGCCAGATCATAGCGCAAGCAAAACCATACGACGTCGCCGTCGCCTTTTCGACCAGCGGCGGATCGCGCAACGTGATCGCCGCACTGGAAGAAGCGCGCAAGCGCAAGCTGCTGACGATTGCGCTGCTTGGTTACGACGGTGGAGACATCGTGCGCCGCAACCTTGCCGATATCGCGATCGTCGTTGAGTGCGATTACATTCCACGCATTCAGGAAGCGCAAGCCACCGTCTACCACGTGCTGCGCGAGCAGATAGCCAGATGCTAGAACTCTACGGCTCGCCGTCGTGTCCGTATACCGCGCAGCTGCGTGAAGACCTGGAGTGGCGCAAGGTCGCGTTTGTTGAGCACGACGTCGAAGGCGACGCGGATGCATTCGCGCGATTGGTGCGGCTGACCGAAGGCGCGCGCATCGTTCCCGTCTTGGTCGAGGACGGAAACGTCTTGCAAATCGGATACGAAGGACGCGGGTGTTATGCGAGCGGCGGCGCTTAAAGAAGCGCGGCGGTTTCACGTTGCCGGCGTCGTCCAAGGCGTTGGGTTCAGGCCGTTTATTTACCGGCTCGCTCGCGAGTACGGCCTCACCGGCTGGGTGTTGAATCTCGAGACCGGTGTCGACATTCATGCGGAAGGCGACGTCTGCGCGCTCGATGAATTCGCGCGCGCCATTTGCGATCGTCCTCCGCAGGCGGCGCACATTTCGTATTTCCACGCACAAAAGGCCGGCCTAGAAGGATTCGAGTCGTTCGAGATTCGTGAAAGTGTGCGCACGCAGCGGCCGTCCGTTCGCGTTTCGCCGGACCTGCCGGTATGCGATGATTGCCTGCGCGAGCTGTTCGATCCGGGCGATCGCCGATACCGCTATCCTTATATCAATTGTACGAACTGCGGGCCGCGCTACTCGATCGTTCGCGGTTTGCCCTACGACCGCGCGCAAACCACGATGCGGGACTGGCCGATGTGCGCACAGTGCACGGCCGAGTACGAAGATCCGCTGGACCGCCGTTTTCACGCACAACCCATAGCGTGCCCGCAATGCGGTCCGCAGATGCTGCTGGAATACGAAAGCACGGTGCTGCGCGGCTACGACGCGATCGAACGGGCTGCACGGCTCCTGTACGAAGGCGCCATCGTTGCCGTCAAGGGGATTGGTGGTTACCATCTGGCATGCGATGCAGCAAATGCGCAGAGCGTGCGCGCGCTGCGCGAACGGAAATACCGTAAAGAACGCCCGTTCGCGTTGATGGTGCGCACGATCGATGACGCGCGGGCGATCGCACACGTTGATGAAGATACGGTAGCGCTGTTGCGTTCGCGGGCGAGGCCGATCGTTTTGCTGCCGGCGCGCGGTGATACGTTGCATGGCGTTGCCCCGCAGAATTCCGACCTCGGCGTTATGCTCGCGTACACGCCCGTCCATCATCTCCTGTTTGATGCGGGTGCCCCCGACGTGCTGGTGATGACCAGTGCCAACCGCTCTAGCGAGCCGATTGCCTACCGCGACGATGACGCCCGTAGCACGCTCGGCGGCATTGCCGACGCGTTGCTCGCAGGGGAGCGGGAAATCGCGCGCCGTGTCGACGACTCGATTGCGCGCGTCAATGAGCACGCGCCGTACGTGCTGCGGCATTCGCGCGGATACGCGCCGCAAGCCGTTGCAACGTTGCCTTCGACCCAGCCGATTCTGGCAACGGGCGCGGATCTGAAAAACACGATTGCTATCGTCGTGCGCGGCAGCGCCTTCGTCAGCCAGCACATTGGTGATTTGGAGCATTACGAAGCGGCGCGGGTGTTTCGCCAGACGATCGCGGATCTCTGCGCCCTGTATGAACTCAGTGTGCCCGAATTGCTCGTCGCCCACGATGCGCATCCGCAATATCTCTCCGCGCAACATGCGTGCGAGATTGCAATGAAAACGCTTGCCGTGCAACATCACCGCGCTCATATCGCTAGCGTGCTCGCGGAGCACGGTGCGTTCGAAGAGCCCGTTTTGGGCTTCGCCTTTGACGGCACCGGTTATGGCGAAGACGGCTGCATTTGGGGCGGCGAAGTGTTCTTCGGGAATGTGAGCAGCGGTTTGGAACGGGTTGCGCATCTTCGTGCGGCGCGTCTGCCCGGAGGTGATGCAGCAGCGCGGTTTCCGGTACAGGCGGCCGCGGGATTTTTAGAACAGATTGACACGCCCGATATGTGTGCCGCTCCGTTTCACTTTCCGCAGCGGTACATTGACGCGCAGCGACTGCTGCGAGCAAACGTTCGCGTTTTTCCAGGAACGTCGATGGGACGGCTGTTCGACACCGTTGCTGCGCTGCTCGGGTTTACGCGCGAGATCACATTCGAAGCGCAGGCAGCGATGTGGGTTGAGTACTTAGCCGCATCAAGTGCAACGGTAAGCCCGTATCCGTTCCCGTACGAACACGGCGAGCTCGATTACCGGCCGCTGCTTGAGGCCGTCATACGCGATCGCATTTCGGGGCGGGCGCCGGAAGAGATTGCGCGCGCATTTCATGAGGCGATCGTGCAGGGCATCGCTTTGGTATGCAAGGCGTTTGGCACCGAGCGCATCGCCATTTCCGGCGGCGTCTTCCAAAACGCACTGCTCGTGAGCCGCCTGCATGAAAACCTTGGCCCGCGCCTTTGGACCAATCATGCCGTACCGCCGAATGACGGCGGCATCTGCCTGGGGCAGGCCGCCATTGCGGCATGCCGCATGCGGGCATAAGGCACGTCCGCAGAGAAGCGCGTTTCTATTGTGAAAAGCACCCACACCGGCGCGGAAGAAACGCGCCCTTACGAGCCTGCCCGCGCAATGGGCGTACGCCGCGTTACCGCAGGCGCGATCAAGCGGCGCAAAGGAACCGCCATCTTTCCAATGGTGACCGCCTATGACGCGGCCTTTGCGCGCATCGTGGAAGATGCCGGTATCGACTACATTCTCGTCGGCGATAGTCTGGGCAACGTCGTCCTCGGATACGACGAAACAACGCCGGTAACGCTGGACGAAATGATTCATCACGCGAAGGCCGTTGTGCGCGCAACGGTGCGCGCGCATGTCGTCGTTGACATGCCGTTCGGCTCGTATCATATTTCCGATGAAGACGCCCTGCGCAACGCCATTCGCATCATCAAAGAAACCGGCGCAACGTCGCTCAAAGTGGAGGGCGGCGTTCATGAAGCGGATCGTGTGCGTGCCATTGCACGTTCCGGAATTCCCGTCGTAGGTCACATCGGCGTGACGCCGCAAACGGCATCGCTTGGCCCCGGCTATAAGCGGCGCAGCAACCGCGACCGCCTCATCGCCGATGCGCAAGCCATCGAAGCGGCCGGTGCATATGCCCTCGTTTTGGAAGTCGTCGACGAAGAAGTCGCCGGCGAAATCACACGCATGTTAACGATTCCCACGATAGGTATCGGCAGCGGCGGACAGTGCGACTCGCAAGTGCTCGTTCTGTACGATCTGCTCGGCATGTATCCGCACGCGCCGAGTTTCGTTCGCCGGTACGGCGAACTGGGTCAAGCGGCGTTCGACGCACTGCGTCATTACGCCGAAGACGTTCGCGAGAAGCGCTTTCCTTAAGTTTCATGGTCGTACTACTTACCGGCGGGTCGCGCGGCATCGGCGCGGCAAGTGTTCGCGCGCTGCATCGCGACGGCGCAGAGATATTCTTCACCTATGCTGCAAACGCGCAGCCTGCTCAGGATCTTGCCGAGGAACTTGGTTCGCGCGCGCACGCCGCGCGCTGCGATTTGGCGGATTACGACTCGCTTCCGGGCATCGTCGATGAGTGCATTGCGCGCTTTGGCCGCATTGATGTGCTGATCAACAACGGCGCAATCTTTTCAGAGAATCCGTTCTTCGGCAACGATTACGATTCGTGGCGCAAAGGCTGGGAGCATACGTTCGCCGTGAATCTGTTCGGCACGGCGAACCTGACATATTTGGTGCTCCAGCACATGCGCGAGCTAGGAAAAGGCCGCATTCTCAACGTCGCCTCGCGCGCAGCGCACCGCGGGGAACTCACGTTTGCCGATTACGGTGCGAGCAAAGCGGCGCTGGTGAACTTCACGAAATCCATAGCGCGCTCGTGCGGACCGCAAGGCATCACGGCCATCGCCATTGCACCGGGGTTCATCGAAACCGATATGGCGGCGCCGGATCTCGAAACGCGCCGCGAGCAGCTCGAAGCGGAGGTTCCACTCGGTTACATCGGCTCGGCGGATCAGGTGGCTGACGTCATTGCATTTTTTGCATCAGGCAAAGGCGATTACGCAAACGGCGCGACCATCGATCTCAATGGCGGCAGTTACGTTCGCTAAGGCGTAGCATTCACTATAGCGCCCTGCAAGACAATTCCGTTAAACCGGCGTGTGCAGAGCAACCAGAACGTGAGGCTCAGCTCCCCAACGAACGGCGGCAATAAAATCCAAGGATAGATGACCGCATGCACCGGCGGCGCCATCCAGATGGTGAAACTATTGATGACGTAACATGCGCCGGCGATCTGGAGCGCGACCGCAAGCCAGCGAACTCCGATTGGCGCGCGCGCGATAAGGTAACCGGCAAGCGCGAGGTTTGCACCGAAAAACACAAGACTGATTGCCCACGCCGGATCGTGCGCGCGAACGGCGAACATCGCCGCTTGTTGCAGATGCTGATGAAGGAGCGGCAGCACCATAACGTTCGCTAGTACCGCCGGCACATACGCCGCGACGTACGTCAAACGAAAAAAAGCGGCGAGCAGCGCGATGCCCGAATTTACCGGCCCCAGCAACACGTAAAGAAGCCATGCAATTGCGACGTCACAGAGCATCGTAAAGATTTCTGCGGAATATCCCGCGCGCCATACCTGCTCGGATGCCAGAATGTTGCTCGCCGTCGCTTGCGCGTTACCTTCCACAACAAGATGTCCCGCAAAGCCAACGGACACGAATGACGATAGAAAAATAAGGACGTAGATAAGCCCGCACGTGCGCGCGTAAACTCGGGCATCCTGAGCCATAGCCTGTCCTCCCTAGGCACCTAGGTACATACGAGATACGGCCGCCGAGGGCGTACGGTTTCACCGTTGCGTTGAAGCAGGATGGGATTTCGGCGCGCACGGTGCGAATTGTGTTCCATGCGAAAGCCGTTATTATGCGCGCTCTTTCTGGCGTTTAGCAGCGCTGTTGTTTCTCCAGAAAGCGCCAGGGCCTCGGACCCGCCGCTCATCTTTCAAAACCCGACGCTCAGCCGAATGCAAATCGCGTTTGAATTTGCGGGCAACATTTGGACCGTGAATCGAAGAGGCGGCCAAGCGCACCGCCTAGTAACCGGCTTCGATTTGGAAGGCGCGCCGTATTTCTCACCCGACGGCTCGAAGATTGCTTTTAGCGGCAACTACGACGGAAACATCGACGTCTACGTCGTTTCCGCATACGGCGGCGAACCCAAGCGGCTCACGTACCATCCGGGCGCGGACGTCGCAGTGGGCTGGACGCCGGACGGCAAGGACGTGCTTTTCCGCTCGTCTCGCACGAGTCCCACCGATCCGAATCATCTCTTCACAATTCCGGTAAACGGCGGCTTTCCCAAACAATTACCGCTCGACATGGCCGAGGAGGGCTCGTACTCACCTGATGGCACGCACCTTGCGTACGTACCGACGTACCAGTGGGAGCCGCAGTGGCAAGGGTATCGCGGCGGACAAACGACACCGGTGTGGATCGCGAATCTCAGCGATTCGAGCATCGTGCGCGTGCCGCGCAATAACTCAAACGATCGCAATCCGATGTGGGTCGGGCGTACGGTTTACTTCTTATCCGACCGTAGCGGCCCGGCGACGCTTTTCTCGTACGATACCGAGTCGCACGCCGTAAGACGGCTGGTTGCGAATCACGGCTTAGACATTCTTTCAGCCAACGCGGGTCCAGGCGGAATCGTCTACACGCAACTCGGCTCGCTGCATTTGTACGATACGTCAAGCGGCACGGATCGCGAAGTGCGCGTAGACGTCGCGGCAGACATGCCGCAGGTGCGGCCGCACTGGATGAAGGCCGGCGATCAAATTCAAAACGCAAACATTTCACCCAGCGGTGTGCGCGCGGTGTTTGAAGCGCACGGCGACATCCTCACCGTTCCAGCGATGCACGGCGACATTCGCAACCTCACCGCCACGCCGGGCGTCGAAGAGCGCGATCCTGCGTGGTCGCCGGACGGACGCTGGATCGCATACTTTTCGGATGCCTCGGGCGAATACACGCTGCACATCAAAGACCAAAAGGGCCTGACGCCCGCGCGAGCGATCAAACTGAGCGATCATCCGTCGTTCTACTACACGCCGACCTGGTCGCCCGATAGCAAGAAGATCGCCTACAGCGACAAGCATTTGAATCTGTGGTACGTGGATCTCGATCATCCGGCGCCTGTCAAAGTCGATACCGCGCCGTACGAATCATTTGGGCCGAACACGTTTAACGAACAATGGTCGCCCGACAGCCGCTGGCTCACATACAACAAGCAGCTCGACAACTTGCTCAACGCAGTTTTCGTTTACAACCTCGAAGAGCGCAAGTCTACGCAGGTCACCGACGGTATGAGCGATAGCCGTAACCCAGCATTCGACCGCAGCGGCAAGTATCTGTATTTCGTGGCCAGCACCAATACGGGTCTCACGTCAAACGGTCTGGACATGCAGAGCGATGAGCGCCCGACGACCAGCAATCTGTATGCCGCCGTGCTCGGCGACGAGGTTGCATCGCCAATCAAACCTGAAACGGGCGATGAACCGGTAACCGATGAAACGCCCGCACCGGCGGCAAGCCCTGCGGCGAAGCGCGCACAAAAGCCGGCGGCGAAGGCCGGCAACCCGGTGAAGATTGACTTCAGCGGCTTGCTGCAACGCATTATCGCCTTGCCGGTACCCGAAGGTAATTACATATCGCTCGCAAGCGGCAGCGCCGGCGAAGTGTACTTGGTGCAAGCGCCGCTCACCAGCGTCTCGCCGATGCCTCCACCGCTGACGGTCGTGAAATTCGATATGGCCTCGCGGCACGCCATGCCTCTTGATGGCGGCCTTTCCGCTTTTGCGCTCTCGTTCAACGGTAAGAAAATGCTCGTGCAAAAAGGTAAGCATTGGTTCATCGAGGGAACCGATGCGCCGGGCAAGCCGGGTGAGGGCGTCATTGCGACCGACGACATGCAACTCTTCAGCAATCCGCGCGAAGAGTGGGCGCAGATGTACCGCGAGACATGGCGCATCGAACGCGAATTCTTCTACGACAGGCACTTCGGGGGATTGAATCTGCCCGAAACCGAGCGGCGCTTTGCATCGTATCTGCCGGGAATTGCTTCGCGCGACGATCTGACGTTCCTCATTCGTCACATGCTCAGCTATCTCGCAACCGGGCACATTTTTGCCGGCGGCGGCACGGAGCCGCAAATGAACCCCGTCGACGTCGGTATGTTGGGCGCCGATTACACCATCGCGAATAATCGCTATCGTTTCACAAAGATTTACGACGGCGAAAATTGGAATCCGCGCCTGCAAGCGCCGCTCACGCAGCCCGGCGCGGCGGTAAAGCCCAATGAGTATCTCCTCGCGGTGAACGGCCGTGCGCTGCACGCGAGCGACAATATCTACCAAGCGTTCGAGATGACTGCCGGCAAACAAACCGAGATCACCGTCGGCCCGAATTCCGATGGCACCGGTGCGCGCACGATTACCGTAACGCCGCTCTCCAGCGAACGCGCGCTGCGCAACTACGCGTGGATCGAGAACAATCGCCGTGAGGTCGATCGCCTCAGTGGCGGCAGACTCGGCTACGTCTATCTGCCCGACACCGCGTATGGCGGCTTCACCAACTTCAACCGCTACTTCTTCGCGCAAGTGAATAAAGAAGGCGTGATTTTGGACGAGCGCTTCAATCACGGTGGGCAGATTGCCGATTACATCATCGACATGCTCAGCCGCAAGCCCATGTCTATCACGGTCGGGCGCGACGGCAAACCGCTTCTCGATCCGCCACTGGCGATCTACGGCCCGAAAGTCATGATCATCAACCAGTTTTCGGGCTCAGGCGGCGATGCGATGCCGTGGTACTTCCGCAAAGCGAAGGTCGGCCCGCTCGTGGGCGTGCGTACGTGGGGCGGTCTGGTCGGCATCGGCGGGTATCCGCTGCTGATGGATGGCGGCGATGTGATGGCGCCGCGCGTTGCCATCGGCGGACTACACGGGCAATGGGAAGTTGAAGGGCACGGCATCGCGCCCGACATCGAGGTCTGGCAAGATCCGAAGGTCGTACGCGACGGACACGATCCGCAACTAGAAGCGGCGGTGAATACGGCCATTCGCATGTTGCGCGAACATCCCGTGCCGAAGTACAAGGCGCCGCCGTATCCGAATCATCGCGACGTCGTGCCGCACATGCCGTAGCGAACTGCGGAATGCGGCACTACTGGTAGGTTACCAAATCGGGACGAGGCTTTAGCTTCATGACTTCGCTCGCGGCGAACATGTCGATGTCTTGATCGTAAAAGAGTTTGAGGCCCATGAACGCGCCGCGGCGGTTTTGCGTTAGCAAGTTGTATTTGCTCAGTTTGTTTGGCCGATCGCCAAAACCATCGATGTGAAATACCAGCGCAAGGCCCGGGCGGTGAACGACTTGCGAGCGGTTGCCGATCATGTCCGGCGTAAATTGATGCACGATAAACAGTTTCTGCGGCAAGTGATACTGCGCAACGACGGATGCGAGATACGCGCTCACCGCATTGACGGTAACCGCATCAGTGCCGCCGATCACCTCACCGGGCACTTCATTCGGGCCCATGCTCCACTCCGAATCCAGCGCCAAACTAACTTCCGGCTCACGCAGAAACTTTTCGTAGCGTTTCACGAGCGGTAAGAACGCCGCTCGACCGGGTTGGATATCGAGGATAAGCAGCCCGTGCATGGCGCGCGCCGCATTTAAGTAACGCTGCACCGTTGCGTCGTCGACGCCGGCGCTGTAGCTGCGCTGGACACCGCCGTCCCGCTGCGCAACGACAGCGATCAATTCGAACGCTGGAATCACGGGCTCACCGAACCGGGAATACGCCGCGGCTTGATGCTGGAGTTTCGGTTGGATCTGCGCGATGCTGCCTGTTCCGAGTACGCCCATCGACGGCGTATCCGCTGCACCGTAGTACGCGACGATGCGATGTCCAGGCAGCAAGACCGCGGGCGGAAACGCGGGCGTCGGTTTCGGTGAGGGACTCAGCGTCGCGGACGACGATGGTGCAGGCGATGCGCTTTGAGCCTGCTGCGCATTCGAGCTGGTGCATGCGGCAAACAACGCCGTTGCCAGAAACAGCGCTGCGATGCGCACGTGTATCAGCTAAACGGCCGCGCGGGGTTCGTGTGCGGTTGGAACGTTCGGATACACGCCCGTCAGACAGCCCAGACACATCTCATTCGACGTGCGTCCCGTTGCCTGAACCAGACCGGGCAGACTGAGATATCCGAGTGAATCCGCGCCGATTTTTTTACAGATTTCATCCACGGTGTAATTGGCCGCGATAAGTTCGTCGTATGTCGCCATATCGACGCCAAGATAGCACGGATGCTTGATCGGCGGCGAAGTCACGCGCACGTGCACTTCTATTGCGCCGGCATCACGCAGCAATTGCACGATGCGAGGGGTCGTCGTGCCGCGAACGATCGAATCGTCGACCACGACAACGCGCTGGCCTTTGAGATTTTCCACCACAGGATTGAACTTGAGTTGCACACCACGGCTGCGCATGCCCTGATCCGGACTGATGAATGTGCGGCCGATGTAGCGGTTCTTGATAAGTCCTTCGACGTACGGCAATCCGCTTTGCGCCGAGTACCCGATGCCGCCCGGAATCGCTGAATCGGGAACAGCCATAACGACGTCGGCGTCAACCGGATGCTCTTGTGCGAGCGCGCGGCCCATGCGGTAGCGCGCCATGTAAATCGACTGATCGTGCAGTTTCGAGTCGGGGCGCGCGAAGTAGATGTACTCGAACATGCACAGCGCCGGCACTTCTTTGGTCTTCACGAGACGCGAATCGACGCCGTGCTCGCCGATGCGCAAAATCTCACCGGCTTCAATTTCACGCACGTACGTTGCGCCGATCGTCGAAAGCGCGCACGATTCCGAGGCGACAGCCCACCCGTCTTCGCCGAGTTTGCCAAGGCAGAGCGGACGCACGCCCCACGGATCGCGGAACGCATACAGTTCATCGCCGGTGCACAGCACGATTGAATACGCGCCGCGTGCCTGATGCAGCACGCTCTCGATGCGATCCATCATGCTGCCGCCCGACTCGACGAGCACCTTCGCCATAACTTCAGAATCGGACGTTGCTTGCAGTGTAACGCCGGGCGAGAGCGTTTCGCGCAGTTCGTCCGTGTTCGTCAGATTGCCGTTATGCGCAAACGCAAAGTCGCCGAGCTCCGTGCGTTCGAGTAGCGGCTGCGCATTGACGACAATCGAAGAACCAGATGTCGAGTACCGCGTGTGGCCGACGGCGATGTGGCCGCTTAGACCGCTGAGGATCTCTTCATCGAAGATCGCACCGAGCAATCCCATCTCTTTGTGCGAGCGGATCCGAAAGCCGTCGCCGGCTGCGATACCCGCGGATTCTTGCCCACGATGCTGTAGAGCGTACAACGCAAAAAAGGCCAAGCGCGCCGCGTCGTGCCCCGGAGCGTAAACGCCCGCTATTCCGCACATGCCTTACTCTTCGCTGCGGCGAGCCCCCAGCAACTGCAAGATCGCCAGAAAGATATTGATCGCGTCCAAGTAGATTTGGACGGCAAGTTGAACGGGCGTGTAACCGTCACCGCCGGCGCGGATGCGAGCAAAGTCGACAAGAACGAGCGCGGTAAAAATTGCGAGTGTAAGCCACGAGTAAAGCGCCGGATGCAAAAAGTGCGTGAATGCCGAGACGATGCCCGCAATCACCAGGCCAATCAGCGCAAGGAAAATGATGCCCTGGAACCGGCGCAAATCAAGCCCGGTTGCGTACACGATGCAGGCCAGCGCAGCCATGCCGAGGCCCGTCGTGGCAGCGGCATCCACGATCACGGAAGGGCCGATGGCCGCCGCGTATGCGTGAATTGTCGGAGCCAGTCCAATGCCTTCGAGCGCGGCGAACACGTAAAACAGCGTGAGCGAGAGCGCTTGATTGCCTCGCGTCATGTTGATCGCAAAGAGCAAAATGAATCCGGCGATGAGTGCAATCAAGCCCATGCCGTGCGAGACACCTTGGAACAAGTATGCAGTGCCTGCAGTTATAAGCAACCCAAGCGACGTGATGCCGAGCACTTGGCCGAGCAGCGTCTGAACGGGTACAGCGGGCGCGTATCCATACGGACGATACGGCGCTTGATATCGCATAGCCATCAGTCCTTAATAACCTCCTCCATGCCCGCAGGTTTCACGAGCGACCTAGGCGCTTTCCGCGCTCGACGTTAGTACGCGGAACGCCAGAAATCCCACTACGGCCACGGCTGCCGCCAGACCGGCCCACAACACCCAACCATTGCGTTCCGTCCAAGGCGCTTGCGGCGGGCGGTAATCGTCGTTCGCCACAGGATGTTGTACTGCTACGGGCACCGCGGATGCGAGCGAGACGTTCGTGTGCGTTTGCGCGAAATCGTACGACGGCGCGGCTGCCGCGCCGTTTCCAAAGACGAGCACCACCGGCGGTTTTGCTCGCGCAAAGATCACGTGCCGAGGCGTTCCCCATGCTTCGCCTTTGAGCGCCGCAAGCGGCACGTCGTTGCCGTTGATAACGCGCGCGCGCACGAAACGGCCTTGCACTTCATCGAAAGATACCGCCAGCTGTTGGCGTATCGCATCGCGTTCGATGTGACCATCGCCGGCCGTTTGCCAATTCTTGCCGTCGTTGCTGGTTTCTACCTCAACCTCGCGTGCGAAGCGCGGCGTGATGGTCGAGAACCGCATCAGCGAAATTGGCGCGTTTCTTGTGTGCGTGTCGAGCGTGAGCAGCGTTTGCGAACCGTCGCGGCTTATCGTTGTGCCGGCATCGAAGCGCGACAATTCGGCGCGCGTTTCATTGCCCTGCGCAAGACGAACGCCGTCGAGCGGAAAGGCCGCTCGTGAATCGTGCACGACAACGCGGTACCACGGCGAACGGCTGAGCGGAACCCGTATGCGGCTGTTGCTTCCCAAGCCTTCGCTCTGATAGTCGAACAGTGGTGCACCGCTTTTAATGAGCCGCCACTGCGTTCCATCATCGCTTGCGTAGACGTCGGCGGTCGTCGCGAAATTTGTACGCGAGGTTGAAATTTGTACTTCGCGGTACTCATCTCGCGGGCGTTCCACGCGCGCGACGACTTGCGAGCGCAATCCCGGAAAGAATCCGTAATCGCTAAGCCGCGCATCGATCCATTCGACACTTTGGCCGCCGCTTCTTATCGAGATCGTATATGGCAGTTCATCGTGGTTTGCATCGACGATGCGCAGGTCGCTCAAATCAGCCTGCGAGCGATCCAAGACGGCCGGCGGAACAACGAATGTTTGCATCGGCGCTGCATTGTTTGCAATCGAAGCAGTGTACTGCCAAGCCGCCCACCGGGTACCCAGAGTGACGGCGAGAAGAATGGCGTGCATTTACGCTTCGTTCGACCGCGTGCGAACCCGCTGATAGAGAAAAGCGACGACCAGCAGCACGCTCCCGACCGCAAGGAATGAAACGATGCGCACGATCGCGTCAAACGATGCGAGGTCGACGGTAAAGACTTTTACGAGCAGCGCGAGAAACAGCGCAAGGCCTTGCCAGCGCGCGTAGCTGCGATTCGTCATGAAGCCGCTTGTCAGCAGCCCGGCGGCATAGACCAAAAGCAAAAGCGAAATGGGCAGTTCCGAACCGTTAAAGCGATCCGCCAATTCCAACGTCACCGCAATAATCGCGATGAAGTGCGCCGCGGACTCGGCGAGGTACGGCAAATACTCCTCGCGCCACGGCAGCATTTCGCGCAGGCGGTACGCTTGAAATGCAACTGCCGCAATGCCGCCGGTGGCGATCATCATCGTGAGAAACCGTTCATTCAAGAACGGCGGTCCGATGCTGCGATCGCCGGCAATTGAAAAAAGGCCGAACACGTACACCGCGTAACCGAAACCGCGCACGAGCACGGATTTTGCCCGCAATCCCGCGATCACGAGCATGGCAGCTTCTACCGTTAACAGCGCGGTAAGCGTGTTCGCCTTGAATGCCACGGCGACAAACAGCGTAACGTACGAAAGACAAAGCGCAGCGAGCACTTCCCTCATGACGCCCGGTGCCCGGCGCGTAGCGGCGATATACACCGAGGCGATCGCAGCACATGCCGCCGCAAGCGCAAACCGTTGATGATCGAAAAGCACCCACGCAAGCTCGCCGAACAACGTTCCCGCCGAGACGATGAGCAGCACCATATCCGCGCGTTGCACGTGTTCGCGCTCACGATTGCGTAGGAACGCCGCTACCGAAAACTGTGCCGCGAATATCAGCGTAAAGACGAGCATTGGGGCGTTCGGGAAGCCATTCGCGAGCGGCGCATAAGAGACGATCAAATAGAGATGCGCCGCAAGAAACGCTGCCCAGCTCAATGGACTCCAGCGCCGATGCACTGCGATGAGCAGCGCTGCATTCAAGAGCGTCAAGTACGTACCCAGCGCAACCAAATTGACCGGGCCGCCGGAATTGAGCGCAGGCGTCAAATAACCGCCGGCCATTGCAACCGAAAGGAGCGCAACGGATTGCCGTTTGAGCGCGAGGATACCCACGGCCGCAGTAACGACTGTCATTGCCAAAAATGAAGCGCTCAGCGGAATGAGATGAAAGAACGGGCCGGCCGCCCACAACGAGAGGTACAGTACCGCAGCGCCGAGTCCCGCGATGGATTGAGCGAAGATGAGCTGCGCACGGCGCTGGAGCAGCTCACCGGCGCCAATCAGCGCCGTTCCGCAAAAAAGGCCGATTGCAACGCGGCCCGTTGGTCCGATCCAACCGGTATCGAACGCGTATTTTAGAAAGAAGGCGACGCCGATAAGAAACACGAGCACGCCCGCGCCGAGCAAGAAACGTCCGCCGAAAAATGCCTCCAAATTGATCGTCCGTAGCGGGGCTTCTTCGTAAGGTGCAAACGTGGCAAATGCAGGCGGCGCTGCAGGCGCCGCCGGCGGCGCACCTTGCATCTGGGCTACCGCTTTTTCCAATGCGGAAACGCGCGCTTCTAACGCTTCAAAATCCGATTCGGCCGGCATAGGATACCCTTTCGCAATCAGGCGCCAGAAGGCTTTGGACTGCTTCGACCGCTCGACCTGAATTCATTGGCCTTTACATCGAACACCTGTTCGATGTATGCTTGCCGCATGCGTGGGGTCGAGGTCATTGAGTCGCCGGCGAAGAGCATCCTCAATCGTGTCACCGGCATGCCTTTTGGGTGGTCCATCAACCCGTACCGCGGATGCTATCACCAGTGCGTCTTTTGCTATGCGCGTAAGACGCATTGGTTTCTAGACGACGACGGCGTCGACCGGTGGGGCAGCCGCATTTACGTCAAAACGAACGCGCCCGCCGTCTTGCGAACCGAGTTGGCGCGAAAATCGTGGAAGCACGAAAGTGTTGCCATCGGAACCGTCACGGATCCGTATCAACCGCTCGAGGGAAAGTACGCACTCACGCGCGGCATTCTGCACGCCTTGCGTGATTACGACACGCCGGCCGCGATCATCACGCGCTCGCCGCTGGTCGTTCGCGATATCGACGTGCTGCAGTCGCTCGCGAAACGCTCCGGTGTGAGTGTAGCGATCAGTATTGCAACGATGAAACCGCAGCTTGCGCGCGAGATTGAACCGACCGTTGCGCCGCCGCAGCAGCGTTTGCGCGCGGTCGAAATGCTTGCGCGCGCCGGCATAGAAGTTCGCGTCGCGCTGGCGCCGGTGTTACCGCAGATCACCGACGACGCCCAAAACATCGACACCGTCGTGGCAGCGGCACGTGCGGCAGGCGCACACGGCGTCTGGCACAACGCGCTGTATCTTCACGAAGTCACGCGCGACGCGTTTTTCAAATATCTCAAGACGAAACGCCCATATCTGCTTGCCGATTACGCAACGACGTACCGCGGGAAATACGCGCCCCGCGAATTGCACGACCGCATCGATGCGCGCGTGCACGAAGCGCTACGCTCGCATCCGCAAAGGTCCGGACCGGCGCTCAAAGCTGCCGGCCCGGTACAAATTTCGCTATTGTAGGCGTTCTTTAATCATGCGGTACCATCAGGAAGGCGTGTTCGCTTCCACCCGGATAGCCGTTGACAAATGCGACACCGACGATGTAACCGTTGTTGCTGACGTCGTCTGCCACGATAAGCGTCCAATTTGCGCAGCTCGCCGGAAGCAGCGTGTTCAGATCGACCATCTTGCCGTTCGAGTAAGCAAACGCGCGCGGATTAACCGGAGGTACCGGCGGCGTACCGATTGTACCGCCCGACTCCGCCGTCCAACCGACGATAAGGCCACCCTGATTGATACCGAACGCCGCGCCGACTGCATTTGGCGAACTGGGGAAGAGCGTTCCTAAATCGGTCGTCTTTCCGCCTTGATACATGAAGGGATGGAAATTTTTCTTCGCCGGCCCTACGGAAAGACGGCCGACAACCGTGCCGCTATCGTTGATGCCAAATCCGAAATTCAGCCAAGCCGGATTCGATGGAGTTTCAATTGCTGCAAACGGCGGGCACGTCATGACCGCTGTACCGCCGGCGGAAAGGAGCTCGTCGCCGACGCCGACTCCCGCGTCATTAATGCCGTTGTTGCGAAAATAGCCTTGCACACCGGAACCGCAGGGATCGACAGCGCCGCCCTTGCCGTCAAAAAACGTGGGTAGTGTCTGCGTTGCGTTGTATGAAACACCGTCAATCAGTCCGCTGTCGCTGATCCCATCTGCTTCAGCGGAACTGCCCGGCGTAGCAATACCTGTGCCAAGATTTACGATGCTCAGATCGCTCTTCCACAACACGGCCGTTTCAGGAAGCCCGGCGCCCGTGCTACCACCAACCATATCGCCGTGATTATTGATGCTTCCAACGAATGTCTCGGTGTTTCCGGGCAATGGCGGAAGCTGTTGCAACTTGCCGCCTTGATACACCCACGCTTGCGAGGGAACCGTGCAAACGGGACAAGGCAGACTGCTCAGCGGGCTTGCCGATGAATTGAGCGCGACACTGCCTGAATCATTAACTGATACGGGCACGAACCACGGCGATCCGGGAGCGGGTCCCAGATCGACCACCGTGTAGCTTTTTGCCAGCGCGCTTCCGGCGTTGAGCGCCGGCACCGGTCCTGGCCCGCTCGACGAGCCCGGCGTAACGGAGGAACCGCCGCCTCCGCATGACGCCAATACGAACAAAAGAGCAAACGAGAACCGCCTGAGTCGCTTAGAATATGCGTTCATAGTGTTGCCTCCGTGATCCCAAGCATAGGAGGTCATATCGCACCGTCACATCGCATGACGGTGATGTTTCAGTGTAATTTCCTTAACGAACACGACCTAAGCTTCTATCTTCAAGGAATCCACTGCAGTGGGTCGGGTCGCGATTCAGCACATGGCAATGCGCGCGTGCCGTTCATTCCATCCGGCGTAGGTGCCCCGTACAACCGCGGCTCTTTACAACACCACTTCTTCGCTCAGTTTCGCGATATCAGAACGGTACGTCAAATCGGCGCTGCGGCCGATGCGTTCGGCGAGATCGTTGACGGCGTCATATGCGCGCAGTCGCGCAAGTTCGACGTCGTCGCCCAGACCGGTTACCGTTAGCACGCGGCCGCCGCCCGAGCTCACGGAGCCGCCGTCGAGCTTTGAACCGCCCCAAAACACTTGCGCATCAAGACCGACGTCGACGTTCGCGGGTAATCCGGAAACCGGCGTCGACGATCGCGGATACTCGGATGACGCTAAAACAACGCCCACGCATGCACGTGGAACGAACGACGCCGCACTCAAATCCACAGCACCCATCGCCGCCGAATACAACAACTGTGCAAAGTCGCCGCTTACGCGCGGCATCAATACCTGCGTTTCCGGATCGCCGAAACGCGCATTGAACTCGATGACGTACGGTCCGTCATTCGTCCACATCAGTCCGCAATAGAGTACTCCGATGTAGTGTTCGTCTTCCGCAAGTAATCCACGCAACACCGGCGCGATGATCCGCTCGCGCACGCGATCTTCCAAATCGAGCGGAAAGCCCTTTGGCGGCGAATAGGCGCCCATGCCGCCGGTGTTCGGACCCGTGTCACCATCGCCCGCGCGTTTATAGTCGCACGCCGAAGCAATAGGATACATCGCGCGGCCGTCGCTGATAGCGAACACACTGACTTCACGGCCGGCAAGTTTTTCTTCCAGCAGCACGCTGCTACCGCCACCCGGAATATGATTGCCGTGATACCATTCCTCGAGCACGGGGTGCGCTTCGTCGACGCTATCCGTAACGACGACGCCTTTGCCCGCAGCTAAACCGTCGGCTTTAATCACGACGCCGCCGTCCCAATCCTCGAGTGCTTTCTGCGCCGCTTCCAACGTATGGGTAACGGTGGCACGAGCGGTCGGAATACCGTGGCGTTCCATGAAACGCTTAGCAAAAATCTTACTGCTCTCTAAACGCCCACCCGAACGATCCGGCCCAAATGTTGCAATCCCGGCATCACGCAACCGATCGCCGACGCCCGCGGCAATCGCGCTTTCCGGGCCAAGCACAACGAGATCGATGCCGTGATCTTTCACACGCTGCAAAATCAGTTTACCGTTCGTTGCGGGCACGTCCCAGTTCTCACCGCGCGTCGCGGTGCCGGCGTTGCCCGGCGTTGCAAATATTGCCTCGCATGACGGCGATGCGGCTAAACGCCACGACAGCGCGTCCTCGCGCGCGCCGTTGCCGACAACGAGGATTCTCATTCCCACTCGACGGTGCTCGGCGGCTTCGACGTAATATCGTACGCCACGCGGTTAATACCCGGTACTTCATTCACAATGCGGCTGGAGATACGCGCCATCAAGTCATACGGCAAACGCGCCCAATCGGCGGTCATCCCATCTTCGCTGGTAATCGCACGAACGGCGACAAGATTCGAGTACGTGCGTCCGTCGCCCATAACGCCGACGCTTTTCACCGGCGTGAGCACGGCAAAGTACTGCCATGGCTTCGGATCCAGATGCGCGGCGTCGATTTCATCGGTAACAATCGCATCTGCTTCTCGCACGAGCGCGAGGCGTTCTTCGGTGATATCTCCGATGATCCGCACGGCAAGGCCTGGCCCCGGAAACGGTTGACGTTGCACGATGTGCTCGGGAAGACCAAGTACTCTGCCGAGCTCGCGCACTTCGTCTTTGAAGAGCGAGCGTAGCGGCTCGATCAGTTTGAAATTCATCTGCTCGGGCAGACCGCCGACGTTGTGGTGCGACTTGATCTTGTGGCCCGCTTTGCTTTGCGGCGTTTTCGATTCGATGACGTCCGGATATAGCGTTCCTTGCACGAGGTATTTCACACCGGGAATTTTTGCCGCTTCTTCTTCGAAGACGCGAATGAACTCGTGCCCAATGATGATGCGCTTACGCTCGGGGTCTTCCACGCCGCGCAGTTGCGAGAGAAACCGCTCGCGCGCATCGACGGCATCGACGTTGAGATGCATGATGTCGCGGAACGCATGCACCACTCGCGCTGCTTCATCTTTCCGAAGTAAGCCGTGATCGACGAAAATGCAAGTGAGCTGCTCGCCAATGGCGCGCGCCACCAGCGTCGCCGCAACGGCGGAATCGACGCCGCCGGAGAGCGCGCAGATTACTTTATCGCTGCCGACTTGTTCGCGGATTTGCGCCACCGCCGAATCGACGAACGATTCCATCTTCCAATCGCTGCCGATGCCGGCGATCTTGTGCACGAAGTTTTGCAGCATACGCCGCCCTTGCTCGGTGTGCACGACCTCGGGATGAAACTGCACGCCGTAGACTTTGCGGCGATCGTCGACCATTGCGGCAACGTTGCAGCGTTCCGTGGACGCCGCGATTTCAAAGCCTTCCGGCAAACGCGTGACGGAGTCGCCGTGCGACATCCACACGCGCGACTCTTTTGCAACGTCCGCGAACAGTGGCGTCGCCGTGCCGTCAACTTGGAGCGTTGCCGGCCCGTATTCCGCGTGATCGAGCTTGACGAGATGTGCGCCGAACTCGCGAGCGATGAGCTGCATGCCGTAACAGATGCCGAGAATGGGCGTGCCGCTGTGCAAGATCGCGGTGTCCATGTGGGGCGCATCCGGGGTTAGCGTGCTTTCCGGGCCGCCGCTCAAGATAATCGCAGCCGGTTTGCGTGCAGCCAGGTCGTTCCACGCGACATCGTACGGAACGATCTCGCAGTATACATTCATCTCGCGTACGCGCCGCGCAATGAGCTGGCTATACTGTGCGCCGAAATCGAGAATAAAGACCGTCGCGGGCGTGGCCGTCATACCAGGCAATTTATCGGCCGCGGCCCGGCGCGCCTCTTGTGTGGCTAGGTGAGGATGTCGTCCAAGCGGCCGGCATCGCGAGCAAATACGACTTCCATCGCAATTCGCTCGCCTACCGAAACGTCACGCCCCCAGCGGTACGCCGAGTATGGCGTGTACCGCGTTCCCGGCGAACCCGGAATGCGCAGTGAAACGTCGTAGCACACGAACTCCTTCGGCGGCCCGGCCACGATGATGCACTGAAGCGCAAACGGACCGATGACGCCGGGTGGATTGGTCTCGCGCGCAGTCCGAACGAAGCGCTCGCCCATCTCGAACGCCTTCTCGAGCATCGATTCGATCAGTGTGGCGGCAATGTGGCCTGCTTCTTCCAACCGCATCGGAGTCGAATACAGCGCATCGAGCGAGGACGGCGGTACGTTGCGAAAACCTTCCAGATTCGTTTGCCGCCGCGTATCGGTACCCGAGAGTTCGAGTTCGCCCAAAATGGGCGAGTAAAAGAAATTCAGATTGACCGATGGTCCAAGCGCATACTCTTCAATTGTGGCGCGCTCGAGTGATTCTGCCGAAAGCATGCCGTCGCGTATCAAGCGGCGCGATGTTGCTTCGTACTCTTGCGGCGAGGCACATAAAAAGAACGCACGCTCGAACGACACTTTTGCGTGCGCCGCCTTCACCATGACAAGGCGATCGATGTTTTCGTACGAGTTGAACCGGCGCGGGTGACGGATTCCCGCCCTCTCGAGCAGCCAATATTGATTGTGCTCTTCGTCGCGCTCTTCGGCGCGCAGCAAGTGCCGGTTACCGAACATACGCACTTTCATGCCGCGCTCGATCTCGTCGTAGCTGAAACGCTCGTGCAGATACACTTCGAACGAACGGTTCGGTACAAAGACGGCGTTGCGGTCCAGCAATTGTTGCTGCACGCCGTCGTCTAAAAGATCGCTAAACTTTTCCAGTTCGATCGTTTCATCGACGCAGCCGCGCGGCGGATTCTCTTTGCGCGCGTAGTGGCGCGCATAGGTTTGGTCACGGCCGCTCGCCGTTACGACCAGATTACGCAGACCCTGGAGGCGGGCGCCATATGCGACCTCGAGCGCCGAATGGCTGCCGATGGAGCATAGCGTCAATTCGCGGTCCTGAGTCACGGACCGCACGTTAGACGCGAGCTACGCGGCTCCTGGCACCATAATGGCAGCCTTCATTCGCTCGCGGATCGCCTGACGCAGCGTCGGCGTATCTTCTTCACTGTGGCCGGCATGAGCATGCTCGACGGCTGCTTCGATAACGTCTTCCGAAGTATCGCCTAAAAATGAAACCGAACACGGTGTATGCCGGATGAATTCATGACAAGAAACGACGAGCGACATATACATCTCCTCGCCCTCACTGTAACCCGCCGGACAGGGCAAAGTCCATAAAGACCCGTGAAGTTTCTCTTAACGCAAAGCTAGATGTGCCCTAATTGTGTGAACGCACTCGTTGCAGCTTGTTGCACTGCCGCATCACCTGTGCCGGAGGCATCGCCCAGACCGCTCGAACGGATAACGCCGGTCGCAACATCAACGGTATGTACCGTAACGCGCGTTTGCGAGGCCGTCTGCTGAACCGCGCCAAGCACCATACGCCAAGCGCCGGAGAGGGAATGAGGCGGAACGCTGCCGTTTGCAATGCCTTCGGAAATGCACTGGTCGCTCGGCAAAATACGGCCAAACGAATCGAGCCTTACGATAACTTGAACGAGTCCGCCGCTGTTCTTTGCTGAGATATCGCTGAGCGAGACGGCATATCCGCGCGCAGCGAGCGCCTTTGCCAAATCTGCACGGATGCGATCGATGCGCGAACCGCTATTCGAATCGGCCTTCGGGCAGTGCGGCTGCACCACGGGCTTCATCGACGGCGTCGGATATGGCGCAACGCCGGATCCGGGCGTAAAGATCCACGTTACCGTTGCATCTCCGGTTCCCGCGTCGCGCGAGCACCAATCGATCATGAGGCATGGAATGTGAAATTGATCGCCGCCATAATAATTGCGGTTCGGCAAATGAAAATGTTTGGAGCCGCGCAGTGCGCCGCTGCGCGGTAGCGGCAGCGCTTCCACGTGCACGCTGCTGCCCGCAACCATTGCTCCGTCGCGCGAATGCATCGCGTGAATTGCGGCGGACGTGTAAAAACCGTAAAGGCACTTAGCTGAATTGATCCAAAACTGTTCGGGGCCAAATTCACCCAGCGGCGGATCGGCAACAAGCGGACCGCTGCCTTCCAGCCGCACCGGATGCGAGAGCTCCGATCCGTCGGCGTTCGTTTGTGTGGCGACGAGGTTGCCCGTCCCCGAGGATTTACCTTGCCACGTTTCGTCGTAGCCATTGAACGCGATGGAACCAATGACGGATGGTGCATAGCGCACCGTTTCGGCGGAGTCGCCGTACGAGTGTTCGATGTAATATGGCGTATGCGCCGTGCGGTCGTAGGTAACGGTGATCGTGCCGACCCAAGACTTGACGCCCGCGAATTGCGAGCAGGCCGCAAGCAGAAGCGTGAGCGCAAAGTGCATGCGCCTTAACTTCCGCTCAGCGCTTCCCTTGCCTGTTTGGTGTCCTGATATTCGACGGTGAGCACCGCTCGCACGTGCGTACGCGCCGCATGTGATTCGGGTGTATCGATTTTGGCCAGCGTTTGCTGTATGTCGAAAAGCAGCTGCGGAACGTCACGATCGCGCGGATAGACCTTGTGCAGATCGTCGATCGCGAGCGCAACTTGGACTGCCGCGCCGCTCTGCTGCTTGGCCTCGCCGTAGCCGATCATGATGTTAACCCGGCGGATCTCGTTACGGATGCCCAAAATCGACATGCCCATCGGTCCGAAATACTCGTCGGCCGGTGCGAGCGTGCTCATGATCCGGTCGTGCGAGGGCTGCGCCTCCACGTTGGAGATCACTTTGAGCACGGTGAGCTTTTTGACGTTTTGCAGAATCGTTTGCGCGTTGTCGCGCTCGGCTGCCGTGTAGCCGCCGCCGTGCGCGGCGGCTCGGACGGCATCCATGAATGCAGGGCCCCACGTCGTCGGCAGACTTCCAATCGGGAAATCGAACGCCGCGGCGCGCACGAACGCCCATGCGCGCCACGATGGATCGCGCGTCAGAATCCAGGCGCGCCAGTTTGCTTCGACGCGTTGTATCAGCGCATCGCCGTCGCGCGGGTATGCGTTGATGTTCGCCGCAGCATCTTGATCGGCAAAGGTTGCTAGAGCGCGCGGATCTTCGAGCGCATCGACGCGCGCGAGCAAGTCTCGTGCCTTGCTGACCTCGTTCGGGTCCGAACTGCTCCCCTCGACCCACACGGCGGCTTCCCGCACGTACCATTCGACGGCGTCGTGATTGGTTAGAGGATCGTAGTGCACTTCCGATGCCAAATCGACGGTCAATTGTTTGACTTCGGCATACCGCTGATCGTCAGGACTTTGCAGCGAGAAGGCACGTCCGGCATCAAAGACGGTACTAAGGGCGTAGATGCGGTTGTAGAGCGGCGAGCCGCTGGCGTTGTTGTGCGCGAGCGCGGCTTGCATTTGCGCGTAGAGCGAATCGGGATCGGCAAGCGCGGCGGCGCTCGACCGTGCGATGAGCGACGCACCGAACAGGGCGAAGGCTAGAAATCTACAGCACGCTTGAATCATCTAAGACGTAACGCAAGTTGCCGGTCAAAAGTGCGTTTTTGAGTTCGCGCGCGATGCGCCTGCCGGTGGACATGGGTTCTGAGTAATTCAAGTACGAGTACGGCGAACCGTCGATGAAGAGATTCGTTCCCGCGACGATCCGCGCCGAGATCTCCATGATATAGAACTGCATGTCCGGCGTGATGATCGTCTCGATGCAAAAAGCGCCGAACAGACCCTTCGGTCCGCAGATTTCTTTGCTCACGCGAATCACGTCCTCGCCCATGCGGTACGCTTCGGCGAGCATGGATTCGCGCAGCGATACCGCAGAGTTGCCGACGACCACGTAGGACGGCTGCACATCCATGCCTTCTTGCGCGGCCGCAGGGATGCGTCCGAGGGAGTCCACGTTCGTTTCGTAGCGGCGATCCATACTCATGATCTCGAGTTTGTCGTCGAGAGGCGAGTAGAAATAATGGATGTAGAGCGGAACACCGATGATGTATTCCTGAATGATGTACTGCTGCTTGAGCTGCGCAGCGCGCTCTTCGAAGTCGGCCGCATCGCGGATGAACATGTACCCTTTGCCGCCGGCGGCACCGTACAGTTTCACGATGACCGGGCGGTCGATCTCCGCGCCGTTTTGAAACTGGCGCGGCAGTTTCAGGCCCGCGCGCGAAAGCCACTCGCGCTGAAGCTCCCGGCTGGCTTCCCAGTCGAGCACGGCCTTGTTGCCGAAGTACGGGATCGTCATCTGCTTGTGCTCTTCGAGTGAAAGATATGCAACGAACGATCCGTGCGGCACGATGACGATCTTGCGCTTCTGCAACTCCGGAACCAAGCCCATGAAGTCTTGATAGCGTTCGATGCCGATGACTTCGTCGACAAAAGCAAACGAGCGGTACAGCCGTTCGGTATCGCGGTTCGCAATGGCCAGCGTGCGAAAACCCTCATCGTGAGCGCCCTTGAGAATCTGCAACGCTGAATGCGACCCCAATGTCGCGATGGTGAACGGTTTGTTCATTCCGTGATAGCCCTTTCGATCGCCGGATTGCAAAGCAGTGCGTGCGCCGCCTCCCGAACGGTCGCCTTATTCGATGGTTGTTTATCCTCGCCGTACAGCCGCCATCCGACGAAGCGGCGCACGTGCGCAACCCCGCTCATGCGAACGGGAACGTCCGTTGCGTCGAGCTCTTCTATCCATACCTCGCCCGGACGCGGCGCCGGCTCCGCGAGCACTTCGAGCTCGTGTTTGTTGCCGTTGAAGAGCGATTCGTTCGATTTGAACCGCTCGACGAATTCGGCGTCATGCGCATCCATCACCCAGACTTCCGCGCGATCGACACGCGCAACGCGCACACCCAGGCGCTGTAACGCGGACAACGCCGTGCGCGCTTCATTGTCCGGAATTTTCAGGCGCACGGCAACGGCTCGTCGGCTCACGATGCTTTCAACCCTTGCGCGAAGCTCTCGAACATGCGCACGCCGCCCGAAGGCTGAAGAATGTTTCCACCTTCGCGGCGATCGGGATGATTGAAGTTCCAAGCATCGCGTTCGGGATGCGGCATGATCGCGAGCACGTTGCCGGCTTTGTTGAGAAGACCGGCGCAGTTCATGGCGGAGCCGTTCGGCGCCTCACCGGCGTATTGAAATGCGACGTGTCCGCCATCCGCGAGTTCTTGCAAGTGCTCGGGCGTTGCTGCCAAGCGCCCCTGCCCGTGCGCGGCCCATGCCGGAATTTCTTCGCCGGTGCTTAGCGCAGCGGTAATGGGGCTTCTGTGCGGATCTACGGCGAGTTTGATATGCACGTGCCGGCAGACGAAATGACGTCCCGGTGAATTGTGCGTGAATGCAGCCGTGGGTTTGCGCAGCGTTCCGGTTCCGGGCACGAGGCCCGCTTCAAGCGCAATTTGCGCGCCGTTGCAAATGCCTAGGACGAATTTGCCGCGCTGCGCTGCCTCGATGACGTAATCCATCATCTTATCGTGTGCGGGAATCGCGCCCGCGCGAATGCGATCTTCGTACGCGAATCCGCCGGGCAATACGTAAGCATCGTACTGCGGAAGCGTCGCGGCCGCACTCCAGTGCACGCTGCGCGCAGCGAGTCCGACGGCGTTGCATATGCGCACGGTTTCTTCTTCGCTGTTCGTGCCGGGGAAAACGAGAACGGCGACTTTAGCGCGCGCGCTCACGGATAGACCTCTTGCAGCGGCTTGGACCACATCTCGTAGAGCGCATCGAGTGGAATCGACGTTCCATCGAAATGGTCCAAATGTGCCGACGGTTCGCCGGAGTAAGTATCGCCGAACTGGACGATCCCGTCCGCTGCGCCCAGCTCGCTTGCGAGATCGAAAAGTTCGTGAACACGTTTCCAATCGTCTCGGCCGTCGAGTTCCACAATCCAGCCACCGGACTCGCAAAAGTACAGCTCGATAGTTCCAGCATCGTCCGGCATCGTCAGTTCAGGAACACAGACATCGATGCCGATCGACCGATCCTCCCGAGCGAAAGCCATTTGAAGCAGCGCCGGTAACACGCCGCCGGCGCCGATAGCAGCCGCCGAGTGAATCAAACCACGCTTCGCCGCTTCGAGCATCAGCGCAATGCGTTTACGTTCGCGTTCGTAGTCGATGGCGGGCAATGGTCCACCAATCTGGCCGAGCAGCTCCGCGGCCACCGATCCCCCCATCGCTTTGTGCACGTCGCCCACAATATATAACGGGTTGAAAGCGCCCTTTAACGAGCGCGTTACAACATGCGAAACATCGTCCAACCCGCCCACGCATGCGACAATCGGCGAAGCAGGAATCGCATTGCCGGTTTTCGACTCGTTGTACAAACTCACGTTCCCGGAAACAAACGGCGTGCCCAGTTCCCGGGCGGCAAGCGCAAGGCCATCGATCGCGTGCGAGAGTTCCGAATAATGTTCGATGTTGCGCGGATTGCCGAAATTCAGACAGTCCGTCAATCCGAGCGGACGTGCGCCAACCGCAACAACCTTACGGACCGATTCCAGCACGGCGTGCTGTGCGGCGAGATACGGATCCAATTTGCCGTAGCGCGGGTTGCCTGCAACACTCAGTGCGACGCCGAGCGGCGAGCCGTGCACAGGAGCGATGACGCCCGCATCCGCCCTTCCGCGCGGCAGCACTGTCGTACCGCGAACGACGCTGTCGTAATGCACGTACAACGGTTCGCGCGAACAAACATCGCGATGTGCGAGCACTTTCGGCAGCAGGTTGGTGAGGTCGTATTCTCCCGTAACGTAGCGGTGCGATGGATCCTCGGATTTGCGCTCGCTCATCGGACGTATTGGCAGTTCGTCGCGAATCGATCCGGTCAGAAAATCGATCGGGACGTCCATGACGATTTTGCCGTTGTGCGTCATCACGTACTGCTTCTCTGCTTGCACCGCACCGATGACGGTGGCACATGCGCCGCGCGCGATCTGCGGCAGCGTGAACTCTTCGTTATAAATGCGCAGCACGTCGGGCGTGACATCGCCTGGCAACACCCAGCAAAGCCGCTCTTGCGTCTCTCCGACGGCAATGACTTCTGGCAGCATGTTGTCGAATGCGGTGTTCACGTCATCGAGGTCGACGATCGCGCCAAAGCCGCCGCTCGCGCACAGCTCCGCCGTACATCCCATGATGCCGCCGGCACCGAGGTCTTTAAAACCTACGGTTACTTTACGCTCGCGCAGATACTCGAACACGCGATACGTCGCGCGCATGATCACGTTCTTCAGGAACGGATCCGGCACTTGAACCGCGCCTTTGTTGGCCTCGGCGTCTTCTTCGTCGAGCGTAACCGACGAAAACGACGCGCCGCCGAAACCGCTGGTATCCGTCGCTTTTCCCACCAAGACGATATCCCAGCCGGCGGCATTCGGGGGAGCAGCGGAATGAATGATCTGATCCTGCGTCAGCAGGCCGAGTGCAACGACGTTAACCAAGCAATTGTCGTCAAAGCGTTCGTCGAAATAGGTGTCACCGGCAATGTTCGGCACGCCGATGGCATTGCCGTACGCCGAAATACCGTCGACAACGCCCTGCGCAACGTACCGCTGATGCGAATTCGGATCCTCAACGCGCCCAAACCGCAACGGATCGGCAACGGCAATAACTTCGGCGCCCATGCAGAGCACATCGCGAACGATACCACCGATGCCGGTCGCGGCGCCTTCGAACGGCACAACCTGCGAGGGGTGGTTATGCGACTCGTGCGCGATCACAACGCCGTACTTTTTGCCGTTCCACTCGCCCAGATGCAAGATGCCCGCATCTTCCGCCGGTCCTTGCATAACCGTTGGTCCATCCGTCGGCAAGCGTCGCAGCAAATGGCGGCTGCTCTTGTAAGAACAGTGCTCGCTCCATTGGGCGTCAAACGCATACGCTTCGACGATCGTCGGTTCACGGCCCAGACGCTCGGCGATGCGCCGCAGCTCGTCTTCGCGCAGCGCGAGCGCCGCGCTCTCCAGTAAACTATCCAAACGCTTGTGGTGCGGCAGGCTGTTGCGAGTTCAGATGCGCGTCGGCTTGGAGCACGGCCGATCGTGCATTGGTTTGCACGAGCAACGTGCGGCCGAAGAGCACGGTATCTTCGAGTGCGAGAATCTTCGCAGAATGAAGCGCAACGTCGCTGGCATCGCCCGACCCCGATATCACCGGGTTGCTCGTTGCGTTGTCGATCGTCGCGAACAACGAATGGTCAAGACCCGAGAACGTGATGTAAATCAGGCGCGCAAACGTTGCGTCGTGTTGCTGCACGAGCTGAAGCACGTATCCCGGCGTTCGCGTTGCGCTGGCAACGTGCCGGACCACCGGTAAACCGAGCTGCCCGACGGCTTGCGCGACGGCATTGAGCTGCGCAGTGAAATCGCTGGACTCCGCAATGAGCGCAATCATTCCGGGCCGCATCACGGGAAAGGCGCCGGTCAGATCCGCGACCTGCTCGTACGCCGCTTTCACCTGCGCCAGTGCCTGATCGTCGACCGTCTGGAGATTGCGGTACATCTGTTTGTCGAGCATCAGATCTTCACGTCCCTGCGGCCAAATGCGCCAGGAGTCGTTGTCGATCACGTCCGCGATCACGAGTTGGCCTTTATTCTCGCCGCTCGTCAAGCGGCCGAATTCGATCTTCAGATCGACCAGCAAGACGTCTCGCTTGCGCCATGCGTGCGAGAGAATTTCGAACGCCAGGCGCGCAATTTCCGTCATCGCCGAAACTTCCGCCGGGTTGGCGATATTCTGCGCGACGATTTGATCCGGCATAATGAGCGGATCGTGGTTTGCGTCGTCTTTGACGAAAAACTCCACCATTCGCGGCACAAGCATTGCGCCACGCGCAATACCGGGATTACGCTTCACAAGCGAACCTGCTGCAACGCCGCGCACCACCACTTCGAGCGGAATCATGTTACAGCGGCGCACGAGCATCTCGTTGTCGTCGTCGTCTTCGCCGCCGTTCAAATAATG
>CAZERJ010000002.1:0-77066 GCA_964514445.1 uncultured bacterium
TTTCCGATGAACTCGCTCCCAGGCCAACTTCAATCTCCTGGTTTTGATGCCGTCTTTCAATTTCGACGCTTGAATAATGGTTCACGGGTGGGGTGGTCTGAGTTTTGTGGACACGCAGTTTATGCAGCCTGACTCAGTTCGAACTGCTCGGGGCTGACATATCCGAGCGTCGAATGGCGACGTCGCCGATTGTACCACGTTTCAATCCACCAGAAAATCTCTTCGCGCAGTTGTTCGCGTGTTTCGAACACGCGCCCCTCGATGAGCTCGAACTTGAACGTGCTGAAGAAACTTTCGACAACGGCGTTGTCCCAACAATTCGCCTTGCGGCTCATGCTCGCAACGATGAAGTGCCGTTCATGAAAACGCCGCATCGCATCGGCAGCATATTGCGATCCGCGATCGGAATGAAACAGTACCGCGCCGATCATCGGGCGTTGGTCAATCGCCATCTGCAGCGCATCGAGCACCAACCGCGTTTCGAGTCGATGACTCATCGACCAGCCGATGACCCGCCGCGAGAACAAGTCCAGCACGACCGCGAGATACAACCAGCCTTCGTTCGTCCAGATATACGTGATGTCACCGGCCCACGCGCAGTTCGGTTCCTCAATTTCCGCCGGCGCAAAGTGACGGTCGAGCAGATTCTCCGCAACCGGCTTGTCATGCTCGGATTGCGTGGTAACCCGAAAACGCCGCCGTTGCTTGCCGCGAAGTTCTTCGGCTCGCATGAGCCGAATGACACGGCCGCGGCTGCAAGATTCACCGACGTCGCGCAGATCGCGCAACAAACGGCGACTGCCATAGAAGCCGCTGCTGGCCTTGTGGAACGCGACCAAGTGCCGGCGTACGTGCATATCGTGTTCTTCGCGTTCACTTGGTGGTCGTTTCCGCCAGGCGTAAAATCCGGACGGCGAAATGTTGAGCGCGCGGCACATCGTACGGATTCGCGACACGCCGATGTGCTCCTGAACGCAGGCAAATCTCAACGCGAGTGCTTCGCGAACCAGGTTGCCGTTTTTTTTAGGAAGTCGCGTTCTTCGCGAAGCAAGGCGTTCTCACGCCGCAGCCGACGCATCTCCTCATCCTGCGCGGTCAATTTACCATTTCCACGAAATGCTTCGCCGGCTTCGCTTTTGAATTGCCGCACCCAACCGTACAGCATGTTTGCTTGGATTCCCAGCGCGCGCGCGATCTCGACCGCCGTCTCGCGACCTTCGCTTACGCGGCGGACCGCCTCGATTTTGAATTCACGCGAAAACTTGCGCCGTTGGTCTGCCATGGTTCACCTTTCTGCCCAGCCAGTGGCTGTGGCCTATCTAGGTGTCCACGAAACTCGAACCAGCCCAACGGCGCCCCGCGGAGCGTTACGTCGAAGAAAGGCGCTTATGCAATCGACCGTAGCATTCAATCCTTCCTGAGGGGTTAGCGTCCCCGCTGTCCCGGAAAAGTCGAGTAGGATTCCCCCGCCTAAGAAACGACAGTCACATCCTACTTGCGCGCAATTGACCCTGTTGTAAAAATATAACCACACCGCGAAAAACAGGGCGTTAGTGCCGCGCCGTCCTCTTTCTGTGCTGTAGCCGCTTACGCCGGTACGGCATTAAAACGCACTACTAAAATTGCAACGTCGTCCTGCGGATTGATGCAACCTACCATCGCATCACGAATCGCGCGAGGTGGATCGGCTGCGTCACGGACGCCGGCACGCATCATGGCGTGCTCAAGCTCGCGTTCACCTTGCGAAAAGTCGCGCTGACACTCCACAAGTCGGTCTGTGTAAAATACCGCGAGCCCACCATTTAGCCGTACGGTCTTCGGGTTAGCCCGCTTCTGCGTAAGATCCCGCACTCCGAGCGGCACGTCGCGCTCTGTAAACGGATCGAGGATTGCGTTTTTAGCGGGGTCCCATATCTTCGGGCCAGGATGGCCGGCGCTTCCAACACGCAACGTCATGGCGTCAAGATCGATGATTGCGAGCAGCGCGCGGCGTTTGCTTTAGACGCTGCAGCAATGAAGGTTCCCACATATCGCAGAGGAACTGACGGCGCATCAACCGTTCTCCGGAAACCCACGCGCCGATGATGTGACGCCGATGATGCCTGCAGCCGCTAAGGAAACACCGGCGCAAAGCGCCGCGCAAACCTGCGCGACGGTAAATGTCTGAAAATAAATCGATGCGAATATCGACACGAACAGCGATGTCGCAGTAAACGCCATACTTACTGCGCGCCATAAGGTGCGTGCTCTGCAAAGCCACGTGTACGCCGTGATGAAGCCGTAGAACGCGACGGCCGTTACTACTGCAAGGTCGACGCGAGGCGCGCTCCCGCTAGCGACACGTGAAAGGACAAGCGCGGCAATCACGAGGATCGATGCTATTGCGGCCAGTATGTTCCAAATTCTCCTCATTGCCGGCAGCATGAGAGACAGAAGCCACACGGCGAACGCCCAGCCGAGAATTTGAGTTGGTCGATTTAGATATATGTTAAGCGACTGCACGGCGACGAACAGACTTTCGTGCGTCTGAAAATTAGTGAAGGCGATGCGAGCATCGCCGGACGAAGCCGGGAAAATCATTGTAAGGATGCCGAACGCTGCTAAAGAGCAAACCGCAGTCAAGGCTGCGTACTTGCTCACCCGCAGGCGGATCGCTATCGCATCGCGCTGGTTCTTTGTCATTCAGTACTCGCTTTGCGTCCAAAGGTTTAGTCGTTGGCTCGCACGCAATGATGACATTCGCCCCGTTAACGCGTGCATTCAGCCCGCACCTGGTATGTCGATACGTCATTTTGCGATAGCCAGCGTTCACATTCTGTTTCGGACTGGAACGGGCCAGCAATAATCTTACTCGGGAACGTCGACGCTCCACTGCGCATTAACACCCTGCTGATAAGTGTTTCCCTTGCGAACCACTGCTTGTGCGTGCTGAGATAGCGTTGATGGGCATTCCCCTCGATCAGAATGATCGCCCATATACAAACGCTTATTAGAAAAAGACCACAAACGATTCGAATCATTAGATGGATTATCTCGCAGCTACCGCGCGAGGGGCTTTTGCAAGCCCCTCGCCAGCGCTCTTTACGTAGCGGTTTAATGTGGGCAAAGCTTGTTCGCTTCAGCCCTCAGCGTTGCAATTTCTGACGCGAGGTCGGCGAGCTGTTTAAGTTCCATTCCATAGTTTATTACGTCGAGGAGGTTCCCTCCAAATTGTGCCCGTGCACGAACGACGGGTGAAACGCGCGTTCCCGCCACTCTGTCTGGCAAACTTGTGTAAGAAGTATCCACATCGGTAATGTCCGTGTTCGGGCCTGCCTCTGGAAGTTTTCCAGTAAGCGCATTAAGTTCGTTTAGAACAGAAAGACACGGTTTTGAGATTCCGCGAACGCAGCCGCTTTTTGTGTTGCACGGATTGGTCGGAGGTGACGGTTTGCGGGTGATGGGGTGTGGCTTAAGCCGCGGCAAACCATCCCACAGCTCGTCAGGTGTAGGGCCGGTAGCGGCTACGATGGCGCCAAACCCATCGCCAAGTTCGTTTCCCAGCGTGTCTGGCGCAACACCATGAGAAGTCACGTTCGCAATTACACACGTCGGGTCGGTTGCCGTAGGCACCTGCGGGCACATGCCGTCAGGATCGGTAAAACGCATTGCATTATCTCGATTCCACATCAGGGGTTTTTGGCTTTGCGGGTCTGCGTCGTCTCCTGCAAGCACGTCTGCAGACACCCACTCCGCTGTTTTAGAGTCGAAGCCGTGTCCGCCCTGAAGGACGTTAAAGCCGTCCGTAATGCCGTCACTCGCTGGCGCATTTATCGGGCCAAAAGTGGAGCTTATGAACGACGCGTATGCAGACGATGATGGTGGCGCACCTACTGCGCACCGTTGCCCGTACGCGTCGGGCGGCGTCCAGCCAGAGAATCCCGTGCCATTATGGTTAGACACTACGACACCGGAATCGTCCCGATCGTAAATCAAGTTTTCGCCATTGGGGGGACTGGAATCCGCTAGCAATCCCGTCTTCACGCTGTCAACAGTGCCAGCGGTGTTGGACGTGTACAGCAGCGTGTCTCCGTCCCAGTGCAGGGTTTCACTATCTATTTGAATTGGATGCCCGTTTGGTCCCCATTTGTAGCTGTGCGTTCCGGTGTACTTCGCGTCGTCCGCATCGTTGCCCGCGCAATCGGGCCGCAGGCTCGGCGTCGTATATGTTGTGAACGCCTGCGTAAGCAGGTGATCTTCAATATCGTATGTGCGAGAATAGTTGCCCGATAATGATCCGCCGCTGAGGGTTCCGCCGGTCTGACGTCCGATCATATCCCGCGTGTACGACTTCGTGGATCCGTTCGTGCTCTGCACTTTCGATTGCACGAAGTCATCGATCGCATCGAAGGTGTACGTCGGTGATGGCGTCGAGCTGGCCTCTGCTTGCGGCACCATAAACCCGTTGGCTGCTTTCATGTCGTAGTGCGGCCATGCAAGGTTCGTCTGGCTGCTGCCGCTGTTTTGATGATGCAGATCGACGAGCTCGCCCCGTGCGCTGTAGCCGTATTTGGCCAGCATCTTCGGATAATTTCCGGTCGTGTCACCGGGGGCATAGAAGCCGATGTAGCTCGTGACTCCCCCTTCTGGATCGTATGTGAAGTTGGTGTACTGGCCAGTCATGGGAAGCGTTTCGCTTGAGAGACGCCCGTACGTATCGTAGGACTTTGTCAATGCAGAAAGAGTGTATGAACCGCTGTATGGACTGCTGACGCCCGAGACGACGGTTCCGGTGTACGGATCGTTTTGCGTGAGTAGACGACCTGCGTTGGTGTACGTCCATTTGAATTTTTTTTTTATAATGTCCACAATGGTGGTGATCGCTGCATCCCCGCTCGCAGCACTTGGGCAGCTGCGTCACATGCGCGGCAGCAATTAGATCGTTGGCCGACCCGAAGGAACGTGCACGGATTGTCGACACGCGCTCCAAATTCGATCCGGAATACGGTGCGATTCATATCGTCGCGAATTTCTTTGAGGACCTCGGTGTGTTCGTCAAGAACGGCATCATCGATCGATCGCTCGCATGCGATTTATGGTCTTACGTCATCGTGCGGCAGTGGAAGGCGCTTGCTCCGTATATCACCTTTCTGCGAGAAGACATACAAGCGGCGTCGCTGTGGGAAAACTTTCACACCCGGGACGGCGATTATCCGCACGGCGCGCGGCGCATGCCGCCGGATCGCTCGCTCTGCGACGCCGTTAAGCCGTCCGTGCAGTAACTGCGACCTTTCCGAGTCGTCATAAAGCGCTCCGGGTGTATAGTACGAGCATGGAACATCTGCTGGCGGCACGCGCGCAGATGGGCGTTTCGTTGCTGTTTCACTTTGTGTTCGCAGCACTGGGCGTCGGCTTGCCGCTCTTTGCGCTCATTGTCGAGGGTTTGTGGCTGCGCACCGGTAACCGCACGTATTACAATCTGGCGCGCACGTGGGGCAAAGCGATGGCGGCGCTGTTTGCGGTCGGTGCCGTCTCCGGCACGGTGATTTCATTCGAACTTGGCTTGCTGTGGCCCGAATTTATGCGGTACGCAGGACCGATCATCGGCGTGCCGTTCGGCATGGAAGGCTTCGCGTTTTTCATCGAAGCGATCTTTGTCGGTATCTATCTCTACGGATGGGATAAGCTGAAGCCCCTGCAGCATTGGCTTTGCGCATTCCCGGTTGCGCTCGCGGGTGCTGCATCCGCGTTTTTCGTGATGACGGCGAATTCGTGGATGAATACGCCCACGGGCTTTCGCGTTGTCAACGGGCACGTCACCGACGTCAATCCGATCGCCGGCATGTTCAATCCGGCATGGCCGACCGAAGTGTTTCACACGATCGTCGCATGCTACGTCTTTACGGCGGCGTTGATTGCCTCGATCTATGCACTGAAGATCTTACAAAACGCGCCCGGAACGCTCGTGTACGAGACGTCGCAGCGTGCGCTGCGCGTGGCAATGATTGCTGCGCTGATCGTTGTTCCGATCCAGTTCATCATCGGCGATTCCGCAGCGCGCTTCGATGCGGACAACGAGCCCGAAAAATTGGCTGCGATGGAAGCGGTGTATCAGACGCAAGCGGGCGCGCCGCTGAGCATCGGCGGTCTTCCCGACAACGCGGCGCACACGGTCAAGTACGCGATCCAAGTTCCGTACGGCCTGAGTATTTTGGCGAAGCTCGACCCGCACGCCACCATCCGCGGACTCGACAGTTTTCCGCAAAATCGCATTCCGAATCCGCAGATGGTGCATCCGTTTTTCGATACGATGGTTGGTATAGCGTCGCTGATGCTGCTGATTGTGATCTGGTGGGCGATCGCGACGCGCACGCGGCGGCCAACGGTTTCGAAGTGGCTGCTGCGTCTGATTGTTGCGATGGGACCCGCAGCGCTGATCGCGATGGAAGCGGGCTGGATGGTCACGGAAGAGGGCCGCCAGCCGTGGACGGTGCGCGGGTATTTTCTTGTTGCGCAGTCCGTAACGACGGCGCCCGGTGTGCAAGCCACGTTCATTGCGTTCACGGTGCTGTACGTACTGCTTGCGATCACGCTCTACGGCTTATTGCGGCGCATCGACCAGACCTCGCAGCGGGATCAGGCGTATGCGGCCTGACGTCCTCAACGGTATCTTCGCGCTGATCTCGATCATTTTGTACGCCGTGCTTGCGGGCGCAGATTTCGGCGGCGGCGTGTGGGATTTGTTTGCCAGCGGTCCGCGGGCGGTGCGGCAACGTGAGGCAATCGGCGAGGCGATGGGCCCGGTCTGGGAAACGAACCACGTTTGGCTGATTTACCTGATCGTGCTGCTTTTCACGTGTTTTCCGCCGGTATTCGCGGCGATCGGCGAGCGGCTGTTCGTGCCGCTCACCCTCGCGCTCTTCGGGATCGTGCTGCGCGGCGCGGCGTTTGCATTTCGCGGCCCGGCGTACCGCGATCTGCTTCAGTATAAAATCTGGGGCGTCGTGTTCGGCGTGGCGAGTTTGGCCACGCCGTTCTTGTTCGGCGCATCGGCGGCGGGCATCGCCACCGGCTCGTTTTATTGGACGAGCGCCATGAGCATGGCCGTGGGCGTATTCGCAATGGCGCTGTGCGCGCAGCTCGCCGCCGTGTATCTGAGCGCAGAAGCCGTAGGCATCCTGCAGCGCGATTTTGTTCTGCGCGCGTATTGGGCAACGTTCGCGGTCGCCGCTGCGGGGGCGATTGCGCTGTCCGTTGCATATATGACGGAACGCACGCTCGTCTCGGAGATGATTACACCGCTCCCAATCGCGATCGTGACGGTTGCCATGCTGCTAGGGTTAGTCGTCTTGGCGCTGCTACGCACCGGTCACATGCGAACGGCGCGCGTTGCCGTGGCGTTGGAAGTTACTGCAGTCTTGTGTGGTTGGTACGCATCGCAGGCGCCATTTGCATTCCGGCAACTCGGCGTTACAAATGCCGCCGCACCCGCACTCACGCAGGTCATCTTTATATGGTGCACGATCGTCGGCGCGATCTTCTTGCTGCCCTCGCTCGCCTTGTTGTTTGCGGTCTTTAAACGCGCGCCGCTACAGTCGTAAATCGATCATCAATCGGGAGCACGCCGCGTCATTTCGGCCGGCTCGGCGATCTAGTCGGAATGGACAACCCGACCTCCAGTGCGCTTAGGCTTTGATGCGTTCCTCGAAGTAGTAAACGAAAGTGCGGCGTTACCGCCAAACCTCGCGCGCAATGCGCATCCAATTCCCACCCATGATTTTAGCGATATCGCTTTCGCTGTAATGCAGCGCGCGTAATTCCGTAACGATCTCCGGCATGCGCTCGGGCGGCGCAAAATCGATCGTCAACTGATCGACCTGCTCCGCCGTCATACCGAAGAGCTCCGGATCGGCGCGCAATTCATCATCGAAGTCGTGGTGATCGAAGCAGTAATCGAGCGCAATGCCGACGTGATCGACGCCCGCTAGATTCGCGATGTAATCGACGTTGCGCGCGAGCGTACGCGCGCTGATGTCGTGGTCCGGCAGAAAGTCGCTCACGCCGTTGACGCCGACAACGCCGCCGAGTTTTGCGCAGCCGAGGATCGCATCATCGTCGATGTTGCGCGGATGATCCTGGAGCGCGCGCGGATTGGAGTGTGAAAAAATGACCGGCTTGCGCGCATAGCTCAGCACGTCACGCACTGTGCGTGCGCCGGTGTGGGAGCAGCAGACCAGCATGCCGGTGCGTTCCATCTCATCGACAAACGCGCGGCCGAAATCGCTCAGACCCGGGTCGTCATCCATGCATCCGCCGCCGACGCGATTGTTGCGGTTATACGCGATGCTCATCCAGCGCACGCCCAAGTCGTAATACAGCTGAATCAGACTGAGCTGGTCGGCAATTGCATTCGCACCTTCGATGTCGAAGAAAATCCCGAGGACAGCATCGCGCACGGCTCGTTCGATGTCTTCGGCGCTCTGAACGATCCGGTATTGCTGCGGACGCTGCAAAATCCAGCGGCGAAAATGCGCGAGCACGCGCAGGTGTTGCTCGGGGCCCTGCTCGCCGTAGCCGGTGTTGATGCTCACGACGTTCGTGCCCACGGCGCGAAAGCGCTCGAGCTGCGGCAACGATTTGTCCGTGTCGTACCGCAGCGGCATGCACGTGTGATTATCCCAGACCAGCATGCTTTCGGCATTCGGCAAATGCATCGCAAAGCCCGGCGGCGAACGCGCAGCCAGATGAAGCGACTGCCGGAATACATTCGAATTTTGTCATGCTGCACGAGCGCCCTCGCCGTAGCAATGACCCTGCCGTCATGCCGCAGTCAGGTTAGCAGTCCTACCGGCGGCGCACCGTCGCGCGGAACACTGCGGATTGCATTGCCGAGCGATGTCAAGACGCTCAATCCACTGCTGGCAACCGCAACGGTCGACATCTTCGTTCAGCGCTTCATGTTCGAGCCGCTCGTCTCGGCGGATCACGAAGGCCGCTCCGTCCCGATTCTCGTCACTCAAGTGCCCTCGTTGCAAAACGGTGGCGTCAGCCGCGACGGACTCACCATAACGTATAAGTTGCGTCCCAACATGCACTGGACGGATGGCGTCCCGGTCACCGCGAAAGATGTGAAGTTCTCGTGGAGTGCCATCGTCAATCCGGCGAACAACGTCATCACCAAGCACGGGTACGATGTCGTCGCAGCGATCGACACGCCGAATGCCCTAACGGCAGTCGTGCATTTGAAGCGGCCGCTGGCATCGTTTGTCAATACGTTTTTCGCCGAGAGTGACGCGCCGTATACCGTTGTTCCGGAGCACGTCCTGGGCAAAGAGCCGAATATCAATCGCGTTGCATTCAACGAAGCGCCGACGGTCAGCGACGGGCCATTCAAATTCGTGCGCTGGCAGCACGGCGACCGCGTGGTGATGACCGCAAACGATGGCTTCTTCATGGGCAAACCCAAACTCGCCGGCGTGACGGTTCTCACGGTCCCCAACGAAAACACCGGCGGCAACATGATCCGCAGCGGTGCCGTCGATTATATGTTTCAGGCTTCAATCACGACGTATCCGCAGTTGCACGATGCCCCCGGCGTGCAACTCGTGTTCAACAACGTCAACGGATACGAAGGCATGGCGTTCAACAACCGCCGCGCGCCGATGAGTGATGCGCGCGTGCGCACCGCGATCGCGTACGCAATCGACAAGCAACGTTTGGTTCGCGATCTCACCTACGGACAAGAAAAGATCGCAACGGAAGATTTACCCGATTGGATGTGGGCGAATAACCCGGCGCTGCGGCCGCTGCCGCATGATGTAGCCAAGGCGCGCGCGTTGTTAGTTCAGGCCGGCGTGAAGACGCCGCTCTCGCTGTTGCTCGTAACCGACGCTGCGAACGTAACGCACAAGCGCGCCGCGGTGCTCGTGCAATCGATGCTGCACGACATCGGCATCAATCTGGAAGTGAAGACGTACCCTCAGGACTTACTCTACGCAGCGCAAGCCGCCGGCGGAATTCTGACGAACGGAAGGTTCGACATCGCGCTGTGGCCGTGGTATGGCGGGCTCGATCCCGACAATTCGTCGGAGTTCTCATGTGAAGATATTCCACCGCACGGTTGGAACACCGAACGGTATTGCAATCCGCAAATGCAGGCACAGCAGAATATTGCGCTCACGCATTACGACCAGCGCACGCGCGAAGCCGCGTATCACAACATCGAGGCGTTAATCGCACGCGATAACCCGGTGCTGTTCTTCTGGTGGAACCGCCAACAAGAACCGATTCGCACAAACTTCCACGGCTTCGCGCCCAACCCACTCGTCGAATCCTGGAACGCCTGGGAGTGGAGTCTGTCCCGCTAAATCCGCCCCAAAATCCCCTGCGCAAACTCGGGTGCAAAGTGCTGAAGCACCTGCGGGTTGTTCGTGATAAGGTCGATCGCGCGCGACTTCAGGTCGCCAGCGCCACCGCCCGACAGCACGCTCGAGATCATGCTGGCCACGCCCGTGTCCCCGCTGCTCTGAGCGTTGTCCGCTGCGGTCTGCAGATGCTGCTGCACCTGCGTGTCGTCCATGCTTTGCACGTGGTCGCTCGCGGCTTGCTGCGCCTGATCGCTGTTTGCTCCGCCGGTGAACTGCTCAATAAGCCCTGATATTTCATTTTCCATGGATTGGGTGTACCCGACGGCGAAAAAATCTATTATGAACGAACCGGCGGTTAGCCCCTTCGTTGAAGCCCTGTTTGGCGGAACGTTAATAGCTAAGACCGGGGGCGGGATGTTCGCGATTCCGGATTGCGCATCGGACCAGAACGTGAACCAGAATAACCTTGCAGCGGTCATGTTCGCGTATGCATTTTTGACGATGCGCGAAGCCGGTCAAATCGAACTCAACGTTGCGAAAAAGCGCGTGCTGTTCATCAATCACACCTACGTGCAGGTGCGCCGGACCAATGCTCCGGCGCCTACCGAGCCGCTCCTGGCGCAAATTTACGCCAAAATTGTCGATGGCAAATCGGTCTACGACACGATTTACGACTGGTGCGAGAAGGACGTAGCTAACCCTTATGCCACGATCGTGCAAACAGCCACGCGTGAAGCCGTTCGCGCGGGATATCTTCAGGAAACGCAGCCGCAAGGATTCGGCGGCAAGCTCGCGTCGCTGCTCAAAAGCACCATTCCGACGACACGCGTCAACGAAAAACGCGCCGACCTCGAAAACATACGCCGCGCCGCTGCGCAGAAGTGGCAAAGCTTTAAATTGAAGGACGCGCAGCTCGTGGAAGAAGTGCTTACGCAATGCCGGCGCGCACTTACCGCGCGAACCGAGAGCTCCGATGGCAGCAGCGGTGTGACGTAACGGCGCACGTGACCATGTACTCAGCGTTGCGCATTCAGGGTAAACGCCTCGCATGGACAAAGATTTGCCGCCGCTCGAAGAGCTTGTTACCGAAGAGATGCAGCGTGAACGGGACGAGGATAAGCGCCGTCCGCCCGTCGAGGAAGAGGCGCCCGAAGAGCCCGCAGGCGCTACCGGCGGACCGCAGGCTGAGGCGGAATCGGATTTGCGCGAAGGCCGCGACGTTCCGTAAGCGCACAAGCTGGAACCCCGGCGCGGGCAGCAGGCGTTATGAGGATTGGAGTTTTGCTATCCGGACGGGACGTGGACCGTTTTTCTGCGCGTGCTTGGCTCGCTTACCGCTTTGGCGGCAACGCTTGCCTTTTTCGGGTTCGGTTTTCTTGAGCTAACGTGGCTCATGCCGCAGGCTACGCGCGGCATGGTCATCTTTGCGCAGCATCAGAAAGATCTGTTCATCGACGAAGGGCTGATCAACGAAGCCTATCATGCCGGTGCACCGTCGGGCCTCGCGCAGCATCTGCGCAACGAAACGGTGATCGTCGCAGCGCGCAGCACGCAGTACTCCGCGTACATGGGCGCGGGCGTTATCGTAAGGACGCACAACGGGCTTGCCGAGATTCTTACCGCCAAGCATATCGTTCGCCACAGTGGGCGCAAGATTGTCATCTTCCCCGATCACACGGTTGTGCCGGTAACGCGCATTATCACTTCGAAGGCGCACGACTTAGCCGTCGTGTTTGCGGCGTTACCGCTGCTTGAAACGTTTCCGGTTGCGCGCGTCTCCAACCGTCCGCTCAAAAACGGCGAGCACTTTATCGTGATGGGCCATCCGGGATCGAAGAGTTGGAAGGCCTCGCCCGGTGTTGCGGAAGCTCGTTTGCAGACGACGCTGCTATTTTGCCCGACGTGCGAGCGCGGCGATTCCGGCGCCGGTGCGTTTGACGGACACGGTGAGCTGCATGGCGTCATTGTAGCGAAAGAGCTGATCGCCGCGCCGTCGGCGCAGACCGGGCAGTATGTTCAGTTAACCGCGTTTGAAGTGGAAGCGCCGGATGCGATTCGGGAGTTTTTGCGGGGGGTGCAGTAAGGGCACCGGGCCGCAGGGTGACATGTGGTTAGTAGCTGCTCAGTAAACGCAGGCCGGCGCTGACGTCTTGGGTGACGTCGGGGGCGCCGGGGATTGGCTGTGTGCTGACGCCGCCGTAGCCGCGGGACTTGGCGATGCGCTCGGCTTCGTACAAGATCTGCGCGACGATCTTTTTGCGCACGGCTTCTTGATCGTGGCGCAGCCAGGCGATCTGCGATTGCGTGTGCGTGGTGTCATCGCGGTTTGCTGAGCGCAAACCATTCCACTGCGTGGTAATGTCCGCGCCCGCCGCGCCGAACGCGGCGTCGCTAGGTAATGCGGCGCTACGCACAGCGGCGATTTGTGCGCCCACATTCACCGGCTTTCCGGAAGGCTGGGTGAAAGAACCCAGCGGCAAGCTTGACACCGATGCTTGCTGCGCCGCCATGACGCGCTCGCGGGCGGCCAAGTTCCCCGCCGAGCGTTGTTGCAAATCGCTACGCATTTGCGCGATGCTCGTTTCCGCTTGTGCGCGCACTTGATTCGCGTACGCCTGCAACGTGGCGGTATCGCGCCGTCGCGCTGCCGCTAGCGCGGTGGATTCTTGGGATTGCAGCGCTTGCAACTGCGCTTGCAGGCGGCGGCGCACATCGTCGTGCAAGACCAGCGTCTGCAGCTTCGCGCGCAGCATCAGGCGCGCCGGTGCATTCTTGCGCGCGAGCTCCAGTAGCAGGTTGGACTCTTGCTCGTGCAGTTCTTGCTCGCGCTGATTGACCGCCATCTGCATGCGGTCGTTCATCGAATCGATAAATGCATCGTACGCGCGGCGCTGCTCTGTGCTTAGAGCGGCGCGATACGCGTCCATGTCACGCTGCGCCGCCGTTTGCACCTGGGCGTGCTGCTGCTGGTAATTCGCGGAAATGTGCTGCTCGATGTCACTTGGCGTGGTGTTGCCCGTCGCGACCGACGGTACGTTGCAACAGCCTTGCGAACCCGCAACGGCATGACGATACGCGGCGGCGTCGGCCTGTGCGTCGTGCCGTACCGCGGCCTGCGCGTTCGCTATGCGCGCGTCCGCGTTCGCGAACCGCGTATGCAGCGTAGCTTCAAGCGCGGCGATTTGCCGATCGTATTGAGCGAGCGTGCCGTATAAAGGATGCTGCCGCACGAGCGCATTGACGTTGACATACGCGTGCGTCGTTTGCGCCGATGCAGCGCAGCCGCCGATGAGAAGAAGAAACAGAATGGAGGTGTATCGCATCATTGGAACTTGTGCTCGTACATCATCGTGAAGCCGTTCGTGCCAAGCATCGGCGTCAGCGTGACCGGGTTCAAACCGCCGTTATTTGCAAACGTCGTCATACCGGGTTGATAGCCGAATATTGGCGGCGAATTGACACTGTACATCATTAATTTGAACGCGATCGACTCGCCGCGGTGCGCCTCGATGCTCAGGCTCGTGCGGCGCGGGTTCCCCATACTCTCGGAGTACGAGGCGGTAACGTGTTTGCCAAACGCTTTGACCGCATTAAAACCGAAGCCGCTGGTGAAGTCGTCGGTAAGTTGTAAGTTCTGCAAGCCCATCGCGCTGCCAAGCGAAGCCGAAAGCGGCTCGAGCAGTTGCTGCGTGAACAGCGTGTTTATTTGACCCATCGCAAGACCTTGAACGCCGCCTTGCGTGAAGCCGCCGGTGCCATTCGAGTTGCCGCCGAAGCCCGCGAGCATCGTCATCAACTGCTGGCGATCGTAACCGGGCGGCTCGGAGCTGAATGCGAGCTGCATGTTGTTCGGCGCAAGGCCGGTCACATTGAGCACGATCGTCGTAACGGGGTTGCTCACGGTTGTCGTCGCGGTGGCATTCACGTACGGCATGATGCCGTTGGACGGATCGAAATTGACATTTGCTTCCTGGATCGTGAAGCGGCGCAGGAAGCTAATCGTTCCACCCGTTGAGGCGAATGCGCCGTTGAGAGTCGGCGATGCGAGCGTGCCGCCGACGTTCACGCTGCCTTGCGCGCCGACATCCACGCCCGTGCTCTGCACGCGTACGTCGTTGCCGACGTTCGCATTCAAGTTGAACGCGATCGGCAGCGGCGGCCCGGCGGGCGTCTTCGAGGCTTTCGGATTCCAGAACGCCGTCAGCGGCAGGCGCGCAGACGGAATGTCGACGTTGCCGGCGATCAGTGCATTTTTCTGTCCGACGGCGCGCGAAATCGTCACGTCACCGTTGATCTTGCCGCGGAAGTACTGCGGGCTGTTGATCTGCGCGTTCGTCGCGACGATCCTGGAAGTAAACGTCGCATCGCCGGGGCGGCGGAAATTCGGAATGTTTGCATTCCCGTTCACGTCCATCGTGCCGGACCCGACGTTTGCGTGAAGGGCTTGTATCGCGATGGAGTTGCCGGTGAACGCGAGCGTGCCGTTCATGTGCGAGATCGGGTTCTGATCGATCGGGCCCACGAAATAACCGTTATGCAGCGCGATGTTGCCGTTGAACTGCGGATTATCGACGTCGCCGCGCAGCGACATGACACCGGCCATGGTTCCGGCCAGATGATAGCCGTGCGGCAGCGCGCTTTCGAAGTCGCTGAAGTCGACGTTCTGCACTTGTACGTCCATCGCTACCGGCGCGTTCTTCGCCGCCTTGACCGGCATGAAGCCCGAGGCAACGACGCGGCCGCGCCGCAGATCGATCTCGCCGTGTTGGAGCGTGACCTTGTGCATGTTACCTGCCAGCGTGCCCCACATTTTCGGCACACTCAGTTTTGCGTAGCGGAGCGATGCCAGCGTAAATGAATCGCGCAGCTGCGGATCGGCGCGCGTTCCATGGATGGCAAGCGTCGTGTCGAGCGTACCGGCCGCATCATAGGCTTTGCCCGTTACCGTGTTCATCAGCTTGCCGAGATCGGGGCTGGTCGCGCGCATCGTGAGCGCAAGCGGATCGTTGGCATGTAAGCCGAACGTGCCGCTGCCTTGCGCAACTAGGTTCGGAATAGCGACGATGGCGTGCTCGATCGTGCCGCGTCCGCGCTGCGCGGTTAAGTCGACCTGCGCTTGTTGCAGCGCAATGCGCCCGACGGTGCCATTGGCAATCGACGCATTCAAACCGAGATCCAAATCCGGATAGCGGCCATGCGCGGTTGCGTCGGCGTTGAGCTCGCCGGTGACCGGCTGCGTATAGCCCAGCAGCGGAAGCCACGTTTTCAAATCGACGCCGCGCATCGTTGCGGTCATGTTCGTCATGCCTGCGGGCGCGTAAGTTCCGGCGATCGTTACGTGTCCGGAATTGCCGCCGATGTCGGCGCGCGCCGTCGTCACGTTGTTGCGCGTGTTCCAATCGGCGGTGGTGTTGCCGATCTCGAACCGTTTATATCGCACGTTCGCGAGATCGACATCGCCGGTGCTGGCAATGTTGCGCCCGTTCATCGCAACGTTCATGCTCACGCTGCCCGTGCCGGCCAGCGTGTCACCCGCGTCGAAGTAATCGTTGAAGTCCGACAGATCCGCGCGCGGTGCATTCAGCGATGCGCTCACATTGCGTCCGGCGATGCCCGCGTTGAACGCCAGTGCCGTCGAACCGACGACGACGCGTCCGCCGCTTACGGCTAAATTCGACGGCGTGCCGTTGAAGCCGGCGCGCAGATTGCGGAACGCCAGGCCGTGGAACGACCCCTCGGGCGCGTCGATCGTTCCCGCAACGTACGGTGCGCGGTCCGAACCACTCACGTGCACGCGCCCGTCGACGCTTCCTTCAATATACTGCTTTTGCAACTGCGGCCGCGTGAGTGCGATGACGTCGGCGACGTCAAGGCCGCGCATCGTCGCATCGAGGTTGTAGCGCGGAAAAACGTCACCGTCGAGCGCAACGAACGCCGGACCGACGCCGACCAGTGCATCGTGCACCGCGAGCGCATTATTGCCGTACGCAAACGCCGCGCCGGCAGAGAGCGGGAATTTTCCATATTGGGCGCGGTCAAGCACCGCGGCGCCGCTCAGCTGCGGCGAGGAGAGTGAGCCTTGTGCGGTTGCGCCTACGTCGGCAACACCGTTCTTGAGCGGCACGCCGGCGCCGCGCAGCGCCGACATCGGAAAATGCGCCACCGACATCGCCACGCGCGATCCGCTCGAACCCAGCGCGCCCGTCGCAACGGCTTCGCCGCTGTCCGCAACGCGCGCTTGCGCGGCGTACACGTCGATCGTGCCTTTGCCTTGTGCAACCGTTGCGCTCAGCGAGTTTATCGGAACGCCGCGAACGCTCGCGCCGTTAAAGCGCGCGTCTTGCACTTGCGCAACGGCGCGGCCGTTATCATAGAGCAGCGCAATCGGCGCATCGACCGTGCCTTGCGCAGGCAAGTGTCCCGCAATGCCGGCGAGCTGCGCCAGCGAACCGCGCAGATGGCCTTCCAGCGCGACATGATTCGTGCCGGCGAGCGTGCCGTGACCGGTGAGCGTTCCGAACGATCCGTTGACTTGCAGCGAGGAAACATTGATCGCGCCGCTGTTGCCGCTGAACTGCGTGCGCGCATCGGCAATCCTCATGCCGCTCATCGACGCATTGCGTACCTCAACGGCTCCTTGCGCGGCGAGCGTCGAACCGCTTTTACCGGCGAACGCATCACCCGACAGCTCCCCGTGCACGTCCGGCAATGATTTCACCGAAAGACCGGGGAGCTGCGTGACCTGTGTGCCGTTGATCTGCAAACCATTTGCGTGAACGAGCGCAGACATCGCATTGTGCGGATGATCGATTTCAACTTTTGCGCGCAGCGTATTTGCGTTGGCCAGCGTCATGACGCCTACGCCTTTGGCACTAAAATTCAACGCGCTGGTGAGCTCGCCGGGCGATGACGGATTGACGAGCGCCCCTTGCGTTTGAATCTGCGTGAAGCTTTCGCCATCGGCAAGCAGCGCTGCATGCAGCGGTTGATCGCCGAGTATCGCGGACGCGTACGGCACTTGCCCAGTGCTGCCGTCCGCGCTCGCGAATGCTTCGACGGCATTGGGTTCTTTGCGCAGCGCCATGCGTCCGCGCGCGGCGGCGCTGAAACCGGCGTAGCGCGTCGTAAGGTGCAAGATGTTCGCGGTTTTACCGTCAAACGCAATCGTCGTGTCCGCATCGCGGAACGGCATTTCGCGGAAGTACATCTGCCGCGAATGCAGATCGATCATCGCCAGCGGCGCTCTCACGGATCCTTGCACGAGCATCGAGATCGCGACCGGTCCGCGCACCGGCAGCTTCGCTGCTGCGGCGGACATCAATTTCAAGCGCGCGATGTCGCTGTTCGTGTTCACCGTCAAACGGAATTGCGGCGACTTCAGATCGTAGATGCCGCCGCCCACGTAGACTGGCGCACCCGCAACTGTTGCCGTTAGACCGCCGGTCGTCAGACCTGCGCTGCTCATGTCGATTGGGCCGTGCACGTTTTCGATCGGCGCGCCGACACCCGCGATCGTTACGCGGCCGCCGCGAATCCTCGCGCTCGCCGCGATGTTTCCGTAATAGCGCGCGTCGAGATTGTCGAGGTATCCGGCGCGCAGGCGCAGCGTCGCGTTGTTGAGCGCATAGTTGACCAGCTGCGGCAGCGGAACGTGCGCGGCAGTCCAGTGATGCAGCGTGAATCCGGCGGGCGTGTCGATAACGCCGCCGCCGCGAATTGGATACGACGCGCCGCCTTCAACGTACGCCATCGTTGCGCGGTACGTCGTGCGCGCCGCCGTGTTCACCGCAGCGTTGAAGTTGACGCGCGCGACTTCGACGTCGCGTGCCGACGGATCGACGCGTGTTTTATCGAGCACCGCGAGCGATCCGTCGATCACACGCAGCGTCAGGTTCATCGGCGTCGCGTTTTTGCGCGCGGGTCCGCCTTTCGGAAGGCTCGGCAGATTGTACGTGCCGTCCGGCTTGTGCACGACCGTGACGCGCGGGTTGTACACCGTGATCGCGTGCAACCCATACAGATGCTGGCTGCCGGGCAACAAGTCGCGCAAGTTATAGGACACGACCATGCGGGGAATGCGCGCGAGCGGTTCGCCTTTGGCGCTGACCGAAACGTCGGTCAGCACTGCGCCGTCGTGGTGCAGCGCCATACCGCCGAATTGCATTTGCGTTCCAGTCGCCGAACCCAGAACCTTGGCGACGACGCCACGCGAGAGCGCGGGCTGTGTGAAGAGAAGGACCACCACCGCGGCGACCACCACCGCAACGGCGCCTAGAGCGATGAGCCACCTGCTGCTGCGCGTGCGCATATGTTCGGTTTATGCCCACACGCAGGGTATGAACCTTAGGGCTTTTGGCCCTCGGTTGCTTTACTTACGCGACGAAAACAAGCGGGCGATTTCAAAAGTCAGCCACGGAAGCGAGTTGTTCGCAAATGCATCGCCGCTTTTGAAATGCTGTTCGCCGTCTTTTGAATGAACGATCGCGGTTTCAGTTTCCGGATCGACATCGAAGACGAGCATGGATCCGCATTTCACGTACCGTTCAATCTTGCGATTGCGGAAGGCCGCATTTTCGCCCGGCGATCGCACTTCAAACGCAATATCCGGCGCGAACGGCGGCCCTTCGTGGTCGGCGCCCGTGAGCTTTTCGAGACGTCCGTGCGACACAAATGCCACGTCCGGCACGAAGTCTGTTACGCTGCGATCGATGCGTCCAAGATTGAATCGCCATTCCGGACCGAAAACGCCGTTGGCCTCTGCTCCGCACTCTGCAAGTATGAGGATGAACTTGCCGGCGACCAGTGCGTGCTCGGTCTTTGGGCTCATCTTCGGATACGGAACACCGTCGAGGTGCTCGATTTCCGGCCGGTCGGAGATGTGCAGTGCTCGCATGTCACTTCATTCTATCACGCAAACTGCGAGCGCCGGCTAGGATCTCGTTCGAGCAGGCGGATGACCAGCATCGCTGCCGAACGCCCTTAGCCGGAGGGCATGATCATGCCGTCAAAAAAAGCGCACGCATTGCTAAAAGCCGGCGATCGTGTAACGATCCCCGGCGAGAATTTGAGTGGCACGGTTACGGCGGTGCATCCGCATGAAGTCGTGGTGAAGCTCGAATCAGGCGATCACCGCCGGTTTGCGCTCGAGTCGGTTCATCGCGAACCGACGTTCGACGAAACCTCGAATTACATCGATCACTAAGGGCGCAGAACTACTCTTCCTCGACCTCCTCGTCTTCGTCTTCCTCGTACTCCGCTTCGTCCTCGTCGTATTCGCCTTGGCCTTCGAGCGCCTCACGAATACCGCGCAGCTCTTCCAACATCTGTTCGAGCAATTCGGTAACACGATCATTGCTATTCATGGCGGCCTTGTACCCGGCGAGCGGTGGTTGTAACGTTCGCTTGCCACCCATGCATGCGAGGCAGCTTACCGTCGTTTTTTGCACGCGCTCGGGTAGCATACGGTATGCCAAATTCTGGAAGAACGCATAGCGCCGGAAAACCGGCGGGCGGAATCAAAGGCGAAATGCCGCTGACCGAAGGCGCGATCGGCCCGGGCGTACAGAAAGGCGCCGGCGGGGCGATGCCTGCGGACGTTGAGGATAGCAGCGGCCGCGTCGATCCAAAATTCGAAGCTCACGTGCAAACAGATATGCCGTGGAGCAAAGAGCGAAAACCTAAAGACCATCCATGAAACCAAAGCGGCGCAGAAATTGCGCCGCTTTTTTTGTCCGCCCGCACACCGCCGATAGGCGTCACGCCTCCCGCATGAAAAGCCATACTGCGCTAGCCCTTTTGCGCTAGCGCACCACGACACCGACTCGGGTCCCAAGCGGCCCGGAAAGGCTTTTCAATCATGCGATTTGGTAAATTGATCATTGCGCTTATTGCAACGGCGCTATTCGCGGCATGCACCTCGCCCGGCACGGGCACGACTACGTCGTTCTTGCCGGTTCGCAGCGCCGTACATCCCCTCGATAATGGGGGCGGCGTTCCGATAGGACACGCCGGCACGGCACCGACGCCGACGCCGACGCCATAACGAACATCCCGTACCCGTGGGGCGGCTCGCATGGGCTAGCCGCCCCCGTGCGGAAAAAGGAATCTATGGCTCCGCAATCGTCCGGCGTACGAACTGCGTCTTGGATCGGCGAAATGCAGCGGCTCTTTTCACTCGGTGAGATTACCGCCGCCGCAAGCGAGTACGACGCACACGCATCGTCGGCGCCGTATTCTGCAACGTTGCTCCGCGCCCACATACACTTGAAAAAAGGCGACCATGCAGCGGCGCGCGCGCTACTTCAGACAAAGCCGCCCGCGCGCGACCCGGAGGCGCAAACGAGGCGCGCTCTGCTGAGCGGCATGGCGCACGTTCTCGACGGCCGATTTGACGTCGCCGATGAAGAGTTCGCGCGAGCAGAAGGCCTCCTTGCCAAGTCCGGCGATCGCGAACTGAGCGCACAACTCGCGCATCGGCGGCTTATGCGTTACGCCGCGGACGGCAAGATTGCGCGCGCGCAGGAGTATCTTGCCGCCGCGCGTGCGGGTTCGTCGCTTGAGACGTACGTTAACGCTGCGTTCGGCGAACAGTACATTTTGTCGCGGCAGCTGCGGTTTCGCGAACAAGCCGAAGTCAATCTGCGCATTCTCGAGCGCCTTGGCCTTACGCTCGGCGATCAAGAAGAAGCGCGCATTCACGCCGTTTGGAACGTAGCGATCCTCGCTCGCGAAATTCACTTGCCCGACGCACTTGAAATCGTGCACCGTCACATCGACGCACGCCCATGGCCCGCCGACTGGACGCGGCACCGCTTTGAAACGCTGAAAGCGTTAGGGTGGAGTCATGCATTGCGTGGCGATTATTTCAACGCGTTTCGCTGGCTCAAGCATGCTTTAGCGCAGACAAGCGATGATGGCTCCGATGACGCTCGAGCGCGGCGTTGCGTCGCGCACCTCGACCGTGCGTATCTCGCGCGCAGCAACGGCGAGCGGATTTTCGAGCGGCAAGAGATCGAAGAAGCAGCGGAACTTGCCGATTCGGTACGCTGGAACGCAATTGACGGTGAAGAACGCGTTGCGCTGCTGCTGCTGGCGGAATTGTTCGCAACGATCGATGTCGGCCGCGCAACGTATTACATTGCAAAATATGACGGTTTGCCGACGGCAACGCACCGCTACCAACACTTCAGCGGTGATGAACGTGCGCAGCATTTGGCAAACTACAGCCGCTCCGTCGTCGACGTTGCATCGGGACATAAGAAAAGCGCGGCAGCTTTGCTAAAGAAAGCCTACTCGTTTTACGAGCGCGTCGAATACTCGTGGCGCGCGGGGCGTTGTGCGCTTCGCCTGCGCGAACTTACAAACGACGAGCGATGGAGCGCGCGCGCTCGCGAGATGCTACGAAACTATAGCGCGAGTTGGCTCGCAAAGGAGCTGCATCAAAAAGATCCGGCAAGCGCACTGGGCCTTCCGCCGATGCAGCGTAAGGTATTTGACGGAATCTGCAGAGGCCTAAGCAATGCCGATATCGCCGAGGAGCTGGGCCGCGCGGAATTCACGGTGCGCAATCATGTGAAAGAACTGTTCAAGCGCTTCAACGTGAACAGCCGGTCAGCGCTTATTGCACAAGCAATGAAGCGAAATCTTTTGTGACCCAGGTCTTAGTGCCCACACCCGGTAGTGGGTCACTCAATACTAGCACAAATTAGCCAGTTTGTCCTCTACGCTCGTGAAGGCTGCGGGCGCAGCGAATAGATGCCGACTGCTGCAACCAGCAGCGCGACAACGCCGGCGAACAGCAGGCCGGCGTTGGACAGCCCCATCGCGACCGATAAAAAGCCGACGCCGACGACCGGAAACGCGAGGCCGCAATAGAGCAACGTAAAGTAAGCCGAAGTTACCTCGCCGCGGCGCTGGGTGATGCGCTCGTTGATGTTAGCCAGGCCAAACCCTATGGTGATGCCTTGGCCGAATCCACTGACCACGGCCGAGCCGAACAGCAATGCTAGTGAATGAAATACGATCGCCCCTGCCAGCAACACCATGCCCGCGAATAAGCATGCGCAGCCCCAGACGAATGCGTGCTCGCGCGGCAAGCGTTGCACCGCGGCTTGCCCGAACGCAGATGCCCACATGAGTGCAAAAACGAGCACGCCCGAGATCGCCGGTGAGTGTACGTGAAGCTCTTTTCCTAAAAACGAAGGCGCCACGGCGCTGAACACGCCCGACACCGCAAACGCGCAAATTGCGGCAATCGATGCTTCCCAAAAGATGCGGGCGATTTCGTGCGGTACGCGCAGACGTTGCACCGCGAACGTGAAATGACCGTGCGCATTTTCAACCGTTTCCGGCGAAAACCACACCGCTGCCACCGCTGCGAGCACAAGAACGAAATCAACCGCATAACACAGCTGAAGCGGCCACGGCGCCCACTGCGCAAGCACGCCCGAGAGCAACGTTCCAAGTCCCAAGCCGCCGACGTTCGCAACGACGGCCCACAGCGTCACCGCGCGGCGCTGATCGTCGCAGGCATAATCAACCATGGCTGCAGTTCCGCAGCCGGTAAAAATGCCGGCGGAGATTCCGGAAAGTACGCGGCCCGCGTAGATCAGGATCAGGTTCGTTGCAAAGAAGAACAGCAGTGCGCTGATGGCGGACAGCAGCAAGCCGAGCAGCAGCGTTTTGCGGCGCCCGACGCGGTCGGATTGATGGCCGAAAACCAGCAAGCCGCCCACGACCGCGATTGCATAAATCGCGAAGATGATCGTGATGGCCGGCGAGTCGAGACCGAAGCGTTGTTGGTAGAGCGGGTAGAGCGGCGTCGGCAGCGTCGTGCCAATCATGTTCACCGCAAAGGCGAACGCGATTTTGCGCAGGCTATGCTGCCGAGGTGTCGGTTTGGATTCTGCGGATGCGCAGCCGCTCGCGAATGGCCGCGCTGGGAACGCGGACTTTGTCGGCAAGACGCAGCAGCGCGAAGAAACGGATCGTCCACCACGTCATGTCGACTTCGTACCACGCCATGCCATGACGCGCGGAATACGGAAACGCGTGGTGATTGTTGTGCCAGCCCTCGCCGAATGAAAGCAGCGCGACCCACCACGAATTCGTCGAGCGATCCGTGGTCTTGTAGGTGCGGTAGCCGAACATGTGCGTTGCGCTGTTGACCAGCCACGTCGAGTGATAGGCGAAGACGAGTCGTCCAAAGATACCCCAGAATACGAACGGCCAGCCGCCCATGGCAAACAGCACGCCCGCAAGTGCGATTTGCAACGGTACGTGCGCGACGTGCAAGAAGCGGTAGAACGGATCGTCCCACAGGTCGGGGCAGTACTTTTTGAACTCTTCGTTCGTTCGCGGGATGTTCTGGTTGGGTTTGTAGAGCCACTCGATGTGCGCCCAGCCGAAGCCCTTGCGGGTGCTGTGCGGATCGCCTTCCTGATCGGAATGCGCATGATGCACGCGGTGCGTGGCAACCCAGTTGATGGGGTCGCCTTGAAACGCCAGCGTACCGAGCAGCGCGGTGAAGTACTCCACCGGCTTGCGCAGCCGCACGCTACGGTGCGAGAGCGTGCGGTGGAAACACAGCGTGACGCCCAGCCCACCCGTTAAATAGGATGTAACCGCGAAGACGACGATCGCCCACCACGAAAAAAACGCCGGCAGAAACACGCCGAGCGCCACAACGTGGATGAGGAGCAGGGCAATGCCGGTGGGATAGTTTGGACGTTCGTTGTTCATCGGGCGCCTCTCTTGCACAAAAAGGGTCAGAATCCTCATCAGGCACGGAGCGACCAAGCGCGGCAAGGCAACCCGCCGGTTTCGTCGTCGAGCATCCCGTCGTACCCAAACGTCCGGAAGACTAAAAGCAAGAGCGTCCGGCGCTTTTTACGCCGGACGCTGTTGCTGCTGCACCTGTGGAGAAAGTTGTGTTTGCTACACCAATCCCGCTCGGATTGCGTAGACTGCGACTTGCGTGCGAGCCGTCAGTCCCATTTTCGCAAGAATGTGCGAGATGTGGTTCTTGACGGTTTTATCGCTGAGTGACAGGCGCGCGCTAATCTCTTTGTTCGAGAGCCCCTCGGCCACCAGCCGCACTACTTCAAGTTCGCGGTCTGAGAGATTTGAGAGGGCATCGCGTTCGGCCGGCACCGTAACGACGTGTAAATGTCTGGAGCGCCCATCTTGTGACGGCTGCGGCGCCATTTCTTTAATGGTGGTCAGAAGCTCGTTGACCGTAAGGTTCCCGAGCGAGTCCAGTAAGCAGAGTCGCGAATCGGGCGCCACGTCCGCCAAGTATGCCTCGGCCTGTACGGTCGAGACGGCTTGTCCGGCTACATCTAAGAGAACGATGTCCGGGCGCGTCTCCGAAATCGGTGCTGTGCCGATGGTTGGGGCCTCGCCCAAAATTTCGATCTCTTCGTCCAATTCGAGAAGTTTGCTTAACGTACGGGTAACGATCGGATCTTTGCCAACGACCATAACCCGCGCGGTAGGCGGTAGTGAAAAGGCCATCCTTGAAAATACTCCCCTATGAGCTGTGAATACGGCTCTCACCGGGACGCATAAGACTTTTCTTTTCAGTCTTGTGCGGCCGGTACGTTGTCAGTGTACCGTAAGTCATTTTCATAGTACTTACGGACCATAGCCGTCCGCTTACAAAGTGCTTACAGCCTCGGTGTCTAAATAGACAACGTGGCACTGACGGCACCCGGGCCCTTAGAGCTGCGTCGAGACGCTCTTCTGGATAGAATCGAGCGCGCTTCGCCGCGACTTTTGGCCCTGATAGCTCCGGCGGGGTTTGGCAAATCCACGCTGGCGCGTCAATTGATTATCGGCAAGGTCGCGGCGGTCTGTGACGTAGCAGGCATTATCGACGACCTCGATCTGGCGCGCCGGATCGTGCCCGCCCTGGCCGCCGAGAACCCCGAGCGCACCCAGGCGCTGACCCAGCGCGAGCTGATGCTGGGCGACGGTGGAACGAGCGTCGCCGAGCGCGTGAATATCGCGCTCGAAGCGTGGAAAGAGCATGCGCCGCAAAGCTTCTTCGTATTCGAAAATGCCGAGCACATTGCCCGAAGCGCGGCCGCGCGAGAGTTCTTTGCGCGCCTCATGACGCAGCGTCCGGCGGATCGGACGATCGTGATCTGCGCCCGCGAGAACCTGCGGGTGCACCTCACACGCTTTGCCGCCCCGCACGAAATCTTGACACTGCGGGCCGACGATCTCGCCTTCGATCGCCGCGAATTGGCAAGGATCTTCAACGGTATAGACGATGACGAAGCAGCGTTGGCGCGTATTGAATCGCTCTCGCAGGGCTGGCCCATCGCGGTGTTTTTGCTCAAGCGGTTCGAGAACGAAGGCCGCATGGAGCACCTGCTTCAGGCGCTCGACGACGTTGCTTTCGACGAACTGCACGACTATTTAGCCGATCAGGTGTTGGCCTCGCTCGACCCGCAGCTCGTGGGCGGATTGTTCGCGTGCGCATGCATTTCGCGTGCGACGTCCGACGATCTCTATGCGGCGCTCGGGAACGAAGGTACGGTGCGGGCGCTCTCGGAGTTTGCACGCGAATCGCCGTTTCTGGCGCGCAACACAAACGGTGAATTCGAAATGCATCCGATGCTTGCCACGCTGCTGCTCGAGCATCGCGAGGAACAACGCGACGAACTGCTGGCGCGCACGGCCGGCGTATTCGAACAAGCCGCGAAATATCAACGCGCCGCAGAACTGCATTTGGCGCGCGGCGATCATGCCGCCGCGGCGCGCGCGCTGGGTCAGCATGAAGTGATCCGCGATCATGCGCCGTCGATGGCGTATGCGCGCGTTCTCGCATCGCTCGACCGCTCACTCGTGCAGCGCTATCCGCGGCTGTGGGCGATGACTGCGCTGCTGCGCGTGTTTTGCGTTGATGCAGAAGAGCTACTCGACGAAGCGGAGTCGCTCTGGCGAACGCTTGCGCCGAGCGCCTCGCCGATGGAACGCTTCTACATTCTGGTTTTCCGCGTGCTCTTCATGAGCTTCATCGGTTTGGTGAACGAAGCTGTCGAGCTCTTGCAGAAATTCGCAGCGGAGCTTGGCATCGGCGATGAACCACGCGATCCGCTGGAAGCGTACGTCATCTATTCGCTGGGCATCATGCGCGCGCGTTCCGGCATGCTCACCCGCGGTGAGCGCGACCTGACGCTCGCGTTGCCGTTCGTCGGCGGTATGGATGCAATGGCGTCGGGCACATTTTTAGCGCTCGGTGCCGATATTGCGCGCGTCCGCGGCGAGGCTGCGGTGGCGCGTCAGTTCATCGACCGCGCGCTGGAAGCCGCGCAGCGATCGGGCTTGCAAAATTTTCTGGCGTTTGACTTGGCCGAAGCCACTTTCGGCGCGTGGTTTTCTGGTGACGAAACCGCTCTCGCGCGCTATTCGGCACGGTTGGAGGAAGCGGTAGACCAAAGCGGTGCTCGCGCACTAACGTACTTCACCTCGGTCGTGCGCGGACACAGCGCCGAACCGCAGGACGCCGATTTGGTCAAATGGGTTGCCTGCGGACGCATCATCGCCGCGGCAACCGCGCCCGACGCGGCGCAAGCATTGCGGCATGCGCGCGCGGCGGTGGACGCATCGGTGCAGTATGGCTCGCCGTTTATCGAATGCCTCGCAACGATCTGCCTTGCGCACTTCGATGATTTCGAATTTGAGAATCGCATGCGCGCAGCCATCAATGCCGCCGAGCGCTGCGATTCCCCGCCGCTGGTTGCGGCGGTGTACGCGATTGCCGATCGCAAGAACGATGCGGGAATGCTGACGGCATTCATGCGCCGGTTACAATTCCAGCGCGCTGAGCACGTCCCGATGCTCGAGATTTCGCTCACGACCGGCACGGTGCTGGCGCTTGGCGCGGAAGTACAGCTCACCGAACGCGAACTCGCGCTGCTCGTAGCGCTGGCGATCAAGCGTGAAGTGGTGCCGCGCTCCCGTTTGGCGGATTGGCTGTGGCCGGACGTCGATGAGTACGCGGCGCGCAATGCACTCAGCGTCTGTCTACACCGGCTGCGAAATCACCTTGGCGCCGACGATGCGGTCGTGCGCATCAAAGACGGTTACACGCTTCACGATGACGCACGCGTGGATCTGTGGGAAATCGATCGCGTCGTTACCAAAATGCGCGGGCGGCGCAATTTGAACGAAGTCGATCGCGCGGCGCTCGAGCGCGTGCATCAATCGCTCACGGTGCCGCGTCCGGAACGGATGTTACAGTGGCAGTGGTTCGAACCGGTGGAACGTCATCTTGCCGAGCTACGCATGGAAGTGGCGCAACGGCTCGCGCAAGATGCGCTGCGCCGCAGCGAGCCGCAAGCAGCGCTGGAGTATGCGCAGGCGATGGTCTCGTACGATCCATGCGATGAAGGCGCGCGCATTCTAGCGATCACGGCGCATTTGCTGATGGGGGAACGCGGCGCCGCGCTACGTCAGTACCGCCAGTACCGTGACACCCTCGCCAGAGAGCTCCAAGTCGAACCCTCGGCCGAAATCAAGGCACTTGTCGGAATGGCGTAGATTCCGCTAGCGCAAGTAGTCAAGCGAATTAACATACACTAAATTGGGATTGAGGCGCGCAAACTCGCGCAGCAAATACTCGTGTCCCTGTCCGATAATAACGACGACGCGATCGCCGGGCCGTATCGTGTTGAGAATATTCGAGAAGATGTACGCGTTGCGCGTATACCACTGTGCGGTGTATGCCGCACCGGCGTTGCCGGCGCTTTGCCCCCATCCATCCATAATGCTGTACCAGGACGCGTTCGCGCGAATAGCGGCATCGGTGTTGATGTATCGCAGCAGTTCCAAATACGTTCCGTTGCGTTCCAAAGCGTCTTCGTGTGCCCGTACCGGGTCGAAACCGGATCTTTGACTTTGGTGAAGTTTGCACTCAAGAATGCGTCGATGCGTTTGCCAGACGCGCTGTTGTCGTCGTAGAGCGGCGGTCCGAAGGTATCGATAGGATAAATCGATGAGTTATGCGCACGCGCGGCCAGTTTAAATCCAAACTGATGCGTCTCGCCGGCTCCAAGGGTAAACGCGCCGGCCAAATATGCGCGATAGCGCTGCGCCCATCGTGGGTCGCCGTATTTGGCTTCGATGAGCACTTTCGTCGGATGAAACCGCGCAAGATGCTTGATGACGTCCTCAACTTGCGCTTGACGTTTCGGCGAGAGCGGGCTGTCCTGAAACACGCTGTTGTGAATGTCGCGCCGCGCGACGAGATGCGAGACGCCGAGGATCGTGACTTGCGTCGTGGCCGCGCGAACGGGCAGCGCCGAAGTAAACAATGCTAATGCCAAAAAGACGGCTGCACGGCGAACGCACGGACGAGTCAAAGCCGGTCCTCCACTATTAAAAGTTTAGTTGACAATACTCCGCAAGCCGCCGGCGTGTCAACGATGAAGAAGTACCGATGCGCGATCGAGTAAACGTCAAAATTCAGGGCCGCGTGCAAGGCGTGTTCTTTCGCGAAACGGTACGTCGAGTTGCCGAGCAGTTTGACGTTCATGGCTTCGTGCGTAACGTTGGTCACGATGTCGTCGAGATCGAGGCGGAAGGTGAGCAAGACGCAGTCAACGCGTTCATCGATGAAGTGTTGCAACATCCGCCGCCGCACGCGCAGATCGACAACGTGAAGCGCACGCAGGTCGACCTTAGAGAAGAACCCGGATTTCTCGTCGCTTCGAGCGTGCGCTAAGCCGGGGAACTAGATCCGCTGCGCAGCAGCGGTCCGCTCGTTCTCGACGGTGCCTGTATTGACGGCCGTTTTCGGTTCAATGAGCAGCATTTTCGTGCCCGGAGCCGCCACAGGCTTATGCTCGATACCGTGCGGCACGATGAGAAACTCTTGAGGGCCGAAGCGTTCCACGCGCTCTTCGTCATGCTCGTCGCGATAGTACATATCGATCGCTCCGTCGATGACCAGAAACAATTCATCCTCGGCGTCGTGATGGTGCCAAATGAATTCGCCTTCGATCCGCACGATCTTCACGTGGAAGTCGTTCAGTTCACCGACGATCTTTGGTGCCCACTGCTCTGTAAAGAGCGCGAATTTTTCCGCGAGCGATACTTTTTGAAGACGCATCCTAACCCTCCGGATGTTATGATAACATGCGCCACTGCGCGCGTGTCCAATTCGTCATTCACTGAATCTTACGCGGCCGTTAATGGCGCCTTAGCCGTGCGCACGTATAGTGTTGAGCGGACTCGGCCGGATCCAAAAGCACAACATCGCTTCTGGAGATATATCGTGAAGAGAACGCTCTTAGCCGCATCGGCTATCTGCTTAGTCCTCGTCACACCTCGCCACGCGGCGGCAAACACGCCGGCATGCACGACCAAAGCCATGCCGGTACTCGTCACGTCGAACGCGTTTTCAAAATCGCAAGTAGTATCCGACATGGGATTCAACGGCACGGCGACCGTGCGCGTCGAGATCGACGATCGCGGCAACGTAAGTAGCGCCGGAGTCATCGAGTCGAGCGGCAACGGATTCTTGGATCGCGACGCAGTCCGCGTCGCTCAGTCCATGGCGTTCGCTCCCGGCGACAAGGATTGCCCGGCTGTTGCAGGATCGTATTCCGTGCTGGTTACCTACGAATAGGCACCCTCCGGCAAAATCTTCGGCGAACGCCCGCACATGCGGGCGTTCGTTTTTGTGCCCGCCGGCGGGCGGGACAGCTATGTAGCAGACAAAGACGGCGAGCCCTTGCGCGATTTTGCAGGCAAAAGTGCTTTCCACGAAGATGTAAGTCTCGTGTTTCTGCTCTTGGCAGCGCTGCTGCATTACGACGTCCTGGTCTCCGCCGGCCATGAAGGCCGCCCGCAAAGCTGCGCGCAGTTTCATCATAAGTGCAACTTAGGCGCCGCGGGCGAGATGCAGTGGAACACGATCGTCGCGGATGAAGTCACGCGTTTGCTGCGCGAACGTGGACTCAGCGTCGCCCGCGAACCCGCCGACTTTGCCGGCGACTTTGACGTGCATAAAGCGGTCTTCATTCACTTCGATGCCACCGATACGCCATGCACCAGCGGTGCATCGGTGGGATATCACACGGATGCATCCGCGCCGCTCGCGCAGCGGTGGAAGTCGATGTATTCGAAGTTCTTTCCGTTCCGTTTTATGCCGGACAATTTCACCACAAACCTCAGTAACTATTATGGTTTTCGCCAAGTGCATGCGCGCGACGGCGCGATCGTCGTCGAACTCGGCGAGATCGGTTGCCCGCAGCAACGCGCGTGGCTCGCACCGCGACTAAACTCTATTGCCCACCTCTTAGCCGACTTGTTAGGACCCGATGCGTAAACTCACCCTGGTTTTTGCCGCACTCTTCGCACTCACCGCCGCAACGCCCGACCCGCTTGCGCAGCTCAAATTCCGAAATGTAGGCCCGCAAGTCTCGGGCGGACGGCTAGGCGCCGTTGCCGGAACGGATCTTGATTCGTCGCTGTATTACGCGGGCGCAGCGGGCGGTGGCGTGTGGCGCACCACGAACGCGGGGCAAACGTGGACGCCGGTGTTCGATATGCAAGACGTTCAGTCAATCGGAAGCATCGCAATCGATCCGGTCGACACGAAAACGGTTTGGGTAGGCACCGGTGAAGCGGCGCCGCGCAACGACGTCGTTCAAGGCGACGGCGTGTACCGCACCGACGATTCCGGCAAGACGTGGCATCATATGCTTGCACTGCATAACGCGCTGGTCGCACGCATTCTGATCGATCCGAAAAATCCGTCGCACGTCATCGCCGGTGTTCTGGGCGATCCGTTTGCCGATTCCACCGATCGCGGCGTCTACGTAACGAACGACGGCGGTAAGACGTGGAAGAAGACACTGTATCTCTCGCCGCGCACCGGCGTTTCCGACATGGTCGCCGCTGCCGGTGAATCTGGCGTCGTGTATGCAGGCATGTGGGATTACCGGCGCACCGGCTGGAGCTCGAACAGCGGCGGCCCACATGGCGGATTGTTCAAGTCCACCGATTTCGGTCAAACATGGCTAAGGCTTTCCGGCAACGGTCTGCCGGGCGGCGAGACGGGACGCATCGGCGTTGCTGTTGCGCCGTCCAACCCCAAACGCGTGTATGCGCTCATCGAATCTAAGCAAGGTCTGCTGTGGCGCAGCGACGACGGCGGCGCGAGCTGGAAGAACGTTTCGGATAACACGCTCATGGATGAGCGCCCGTTTTACTACACGCATGTCTTCGTCGATCCGACGGATCAGAACCATCTGTGGACGCTCTCGGTGCACGTTGCCGAAAGTAAAGACGGCGGCGCGAATTGGCACGTGGGCGCGCGCGGCGTGCACGGCGACAATCACGACATGTGGATCTCGCGCGACGCAAAGCGGATCATCGAAGCGAACGACGGCGGCCCATCCTTTTCATTCGACGACGGCGCATCGTGGTCGATGCCGCACAACCTGCCGATCGCGCAGCTGTATCATATCGGCTTCGACCGGCGCAATCCGTACAGCGTTTGCGCGCCGCTTCAGGACAACGGCGTGTGGTGCGCGCAGAACAACACCCTTTCGAGCCGCGGCATTACCAGCGGCGACTGGCGTAGCATCGGCGGCGGCGACGGCACGTTCGTCATGCCCGATCCCGTAGACGCGGACCGCGTGTGGTACACGAGCGGCGGCGGCAATGCGCAAGGAGAACTCGCGTATACAAACTTGCGCACGGGCGAGACGCTGTACGTTCAGCCGTATCTTCGCGATCAGAACGTCGTGCCACCCAAAAACTTGAAGTACCGTTTCAACTGGGAAACACCGTTTGCGTTCGATCCGTTCGATCCGCATCACATGTGGGTTGCAGGCAACGTCGTTTTTTCCAGCACGGATCACGGCCTGCACTGGCGGCGAATAAGCGGCGATCTCACGCGAAACCTGCGCTCGCACGAAGAGATGACGGGCGGCATCACACTCGACGTAACCGGCGCCGAGACAACCGAAACGGTGTTGACGATCGAACCTTCGCACGCGAAGCGGGGCCTAGTATGGATCGGCACCGATGATGGGTTGATTCAACTGACGACCGACGGCGGCGCACACTGGAAACGCGTATTAGCGCAGGGTGACGGACGCATATCGGCGATTTCCGCATCCCTGCACGATCCGCGTACCGCGTACGCGGTGTACGACGCGCACATGATCGGCGATCGCAACCCTCACATCCTCGTAACGCACAATTACGGCGCAAGCTGGAGCGACATTTCGAGCGGACTTCCGCTCGATACGCCGGCACATACGGTCCGCATCGATCCGCGCAACGCGAATCTGATCTATGTGGGCACGGATTCCGGGCTATGGGCATCGCTCGATACCGGATCGCATTGGCGCAAACTGAATCTGAACATGCCCACGACACCGGTGCGCGACATCGCCGTGCATCCGGACAGCAACGATCTGCTGCTCGCAACACACGGGCGCGCGGTGTACATCCTGGACGACGCAACGCCGCTTCAGCAATGGCAAACCGCTTCGGGTTCGCGCATCTTTCCCGTACGCCCCGTCTACCAGTGGAACGTTCACGCCCTGCGCGAAACGCACACCGATGGGGAAGGACCGCCGTACGGCGCGCTCGTGACGTTCTGGCTCGACAAAGCCGACAAGAACGCGAGCGCGGTGATTTGCAATGCGCGCGGACGCGCCATCAGGCATTTCGCGGCAAGCGATCTCAACGCGCAGGCCGGGTTCAACCGCTTCTCATGGGATACGACCGAAGATAAACCCGTCGACTGGAAGTTCACGCCGAAATGGAACAGCGGCTTCTCGGGCGGCGCACAAGTGCTGCCCGGAACCTACACGGTCGCGATTCGCACCGGCGGCATAACGCTGCGAGCGCCGATCGTCGTTCGGCAAGATCCGCGCACGCATTACTCCACAGCGCAGCTGCGCGCGGGATACGAGGCGCAGGGGCAACTTTATGCCGATTTCGATCGTGTCGATACAGCGCTCAATACACTGTCGACGGTGATCGACGAAGCGCCGGGCCGTGCAGCCGGTTTGGAAGGGCACGATCAGGACGCGTTAGGCGCACGGGTTATGCAAGCCGCAGCACGTGCCAGAGCGCTGATGCTTTCGATCACGCAGAATCCGCAGAACGATCAGGATAACGATTTTCTGACCGACATTCTGCGCGAACGTCTCCAAACAGCCATCGGCTATTTGCCGCAGGCAGGACCGCTGCCGCAGTCGCAGCTGGAGCAAATCGCGCAGCTGCATGCGCTGACGAACCAGCGGCTTGCAGCGGTGCGAGCCTTTGAAACGGGCGAACTGCGCACGCTGAACGCGCAGCTCGCCACGCGAAAACTTGCGGCGCTGGATCATCTTACGAAAAAGCCGAACGTTTACAATCCCGACGGCAAGTAAAAAGGAGTTTCATCACCGTGCAAATCGTTCACGCCGCCGCGCTCGCGGGTGTTTTTAGTGCGTCGCTGACCGCGAGCGCGGATGCGTGGGGACTGACCGGCCACACGATCATCAATAATCTGGCGGCGGCCGGATTCGCGAACCGCATGCCGGCGTTTTTAACAACTCGTGGCGTGCAATTCGAATTAACGTACCTGGGAGCACAGCCCGATCGGCTCAAAGGCTCCGGACGCGCTTGGGATGCCGAATACGATCCCGCGCACTACGTCGATCTCAACGACGATGCCACTATTGGACGCGCGCTTGCGCTGACGCAGCTGCGCCTCGCGTGAAGCGTACGATACGGCACTGCGCGCGGACGGCACCGATCAATACCGGGAAGGCTATCTGCCGTACGCGATTCTCGATGGATGGGAACAACTGCGCACGGATTTCGCGTTTTGGCGCGTCGACGATTACGCGGCGCGGCACGCATCATCGCCGCAAGTTCGCGCGCAAGAGATCGCGATTCGCGCGATGGACCAGCGCCAGATCGTCAGCGACATCGGCATGTGGGGGCATTACATCGGCGACGGCGCGCAGCCGCTGCACGTCACCGTGCATTTCAATGGCTGGGGCAAGTTTCCGAACCCGAACGGGTTCACGACCTCGCAGCGCACGCATTCGTTTTTCGAAAGCACGTTTGTCGACAAGTACATGAGCGTGGGCGGCGTTGCGGCGCTGCTTCCGCCGGGATCGCCACTGGCGCAGCCGCAAACACTCCTGACGCAAGATCAAGTGATGGCCGACGTTGCACAATATTTACGCGCAACGCTTAGCAGCGTGCCGCAGCTGTACCAGATCGAAAAGGCAGGCGGGTTCGACACCGGTTCGGATGCTGCAAAACAGTTCGCCGCGCAGCGTCTTGCGGCGGGCGCCGCAGAGCTGCGCGATCTCTCCGTCCTGGCGTGGGACGACAGCGTGCACGCACGCGTCGGCTTTCCCGCCACAAGCGTGCAAGATGTGCTTTCGGGGCGCGCGGTGTGGCCGCCGGCGCGCAGCAACGGCGGCGGCTCACAAGATTCGTAGCGCCTACGCGGCGGCGATGATCTTCACGAGCCCCAAGCGCTCCAGCCGCTGGCGCACGCCGTTGGCGGTGCGCCCAAGGAGCAGCGCCAGATCTTCGACGGTATTGCCCACGCCGAACAGCCGCGCGAGTTCCTCGTCGTCTGCCCGGCTCCATGGCTTGCCTGCGTTGGGATGGGTCTCGCGGATCTTGGCGTAGGGATGCGGCCGTTTCTCGGATTCGGCCGCCAGTTCGGCGATGAGATCCTCAAGGCGCGAGCAAAGCGCGTCGATTTTGGCCCCGAGTTCTTCACTAGACATGTGCGTGCACACCCTTTCTAGACGATAGTGATATAGGGGCACCGTACAGGAGGTGGGTGCCAACAGGGTGGCTCTGTATAATAGGGGTGATGGTCGAAATTTTTTACCGGTACCGGGTACATCCGGCGCAGGCTCGCGCGTTCGAGCATGCGTACGGACCCGATGGCCCGTGGGCGCGGTTGTTCCGGAGGCATCCGGGCTATCGCCGCACGCGTCTGTTCCGGCATAAACTGGAACCGCAGGTGTATGTGACCGTCGACGTTTGGAATTCCAAGGCCGATTACGATGCGTTTCGTAAGCTCCACGCGTCCGACTACCGGCGGCTTGATAGCCAGCTCGCGCTGCTGAAACTCGAAGAAAACGTCCTGGGCTATTACGAGGGCGAACACGAGTACCACCCGCCCGTGGACACCACCGCGTGATTCGGCGTGTCGCGGCCGACGGCAGCATCGAAACCGGCGGCGCATTCACGCCTGTCGTGCGTCCGCGTATCATCGATCGCCTTCAGGCCGCGGCGCGTGGACGCATCGTGCTCATTATCGCGCCCGCGGGTTATGGAAAAACGGTTGCGCTTCGGCAGTATCTCGCGACAATGGCAACCACGCCATCGGCGCTCTTCGCACTGCGATCCGATCATGCAACGCTGCTTGGCTTTCTGCGGGGATTTGCTGAAGCGTTAGGTGAGGTGGCGCCCGATTTGCGCAAAACCGTATTCGGCGCCTACGAAAAGAACGCCGCATCGAAAACGCCGGGCGTCGATTTAGCGATGTGGATGCACGCGCACATCAAGAGCTTCGGCGGTGTCATAGCGCTCGACGATCTCCAGATTGCGGAAAACGATCCCGAGATCACGCGTTTCCTCGTTTTGCTGATCGAACGCACGCGCGGGCGCGTGCGCTGGATCATTAGCTCCCGTTCAGCGCTCGATCTGCCCGTCGGCTCGTGGCTCGCGTACGGCGAGATGGAACTCAACATCGACGAGCACGATCTCAGCTTCACGATGGACGAAGCGCGGCTGACGGCACGTGCCGCGCGCGTTTCGGTTCGCGACGACGAGCTCGCGCAGATTCTGGAAATGACGTCCGGCTGGCCCACGGCGATGAGCTTCGCGCTGCGCAGTTCCACGCGCTCGGTCGATCTTCGCAACATCTCCGCAACCACACGCGAAATGGTGTACCGTTATCTGGCGGAGCAAGTGTACGCATCGCTCGACGAAAAAGACCGCGAGCTGCTGCATCTGGCCGCGTATTTGCCGGAAATTGAGCTGCAAGTGCTGCGTCACGCGGGATATTCGCGTGCAAAGGCGGCCGTCGAAGCGTTGCGCGTTCGCGTTGCGTTCATTTATCCGGAACGTCCCGACGTGTACCGCGCGCACGATATGTTCGCCGACTTCTTGCGCCACCAAGTCGAGATGCTCGGTGATGCCGCGGTTCGCGAGGTGCGGTCTCGCGCAGCGCGTGCGCTCGAAGCGGCCGGGCAACATTGGGCCGCGCTGCGTCATTATGCGGCGATTTCATCGCAAGAAGATGTTCTGCGCATTTTGCGCGAGCGCGGGGTAGCGCTCATGGAACACGCGCACGGCGATGCCGTCTCCGAAGCGCTCAACGCGCTGCCGCCTGGGGTGCGCATGCAAGAACCGGCGGTCCTGGCCCTGCGCGCCTTGCACGAGCAGCATGGCGGGCGGCTCGATCGCGCGCAAGGCTTGTTCGAGCGGGCGATGTCGCAATCACACGACGTCGAACAGCGCGCGCAAATTGCAGTGCGGCTCGGCGCGCTGCTCTACGATCAGCAGAAGACGATCGCCGATCAGCTCGAACCGTTTGTCGACGATGCAAACGTGAGCGTCGACACGCGCGGCGCGGTGTTGAGCATTTTGGTACCGTCTTACGCCATAGAAGGACGCCGCGACGACTGCCTTACGGCGATGGTGGAAGCGGAAAACCTGCTCGTCGCGATCGATGACGTGCAGGTGCGCGCGCGCGTGTTCCACCGGCTGGGCATCGCGGCGCTCGTGCTTGGCACGGATGTCGACACAATGACCGGATACTTCACACGCGCACAAGCGCTGGCGACGGAGAGCAATCTCTACGTTACGCTTGCTGCAACGCTCGGCGGCCTTTTTGCGATCGCGTTCATTCACGAAGACGATTGGATCAAATCGGCATGGCTTGCGCAGCAAAGCCTCAATGCCGCACTCAAAGCCGGCGCGCGCGCTTCCGTGCAGCTCGCGCTGCTTCAGCTCCTCAACATCGAGGTACTGCGCGCGACGCCGGAACGCGTGCGCGCGCTCGACAAACAGTTTAGTTCGACAATTACGAGCGACGTGGAACGCACGGCGTTCATTGTTCCTATCCGTTCGATGCTCGCTGCATGGGACGGGCGCTTCGATGAAGCACTGCGCATGCTGTCCACGTTCACCGAGCGCAGCACGTATAAATTCGACCGCGCACTCAACGGCACGCTCCTGGCGCTCTATGCGATTGCGGCGGGCGAGCGCGACCGCGCCGTAAGCGCAGCCGCGAGCGCACTCACGTACGTCGACGACAACGAGCTGGAATCGCTGCACGGCGCACGCATCGCCGAGATCGTGCGCAGTCTATGCGCTATCGTGCAATCGCTCGCGGGCCGCGCCACTGTTGCGCAAAAAATTCTTTCGCGCAAGGCGGCGCAGGGCGGCGCCGTGGTGGAAGCAATGCGCGTTTGCGCACAGGCCGTGCTGCGGTATGGTAAGACGCCCGCGCTGCGCGATGAGGTTTCCGACGCCGCGGCCGGCTTGCACGCGGTTGGCGCGGGCGGCCTCGCGCTGCTTGTCGAGCGTGTCTTCGAAGCGGCGACGCAAGACGCGGCCGCCGCAGATAATCCGCTCACGAAAGCCGAGCGCGAAGTGTTGCAAGAACTTGCCGACGGACTGAGCGCAAAGGAGATTGGCGAGCGCACCGGCCGCAGCGTCTTTACAGTACGTGCACATATCCAAAACATCATCAAGAAACTAGGCTGTAGCGGGCAAGGCGAAGCGTTAGCCGTAGCTCGCCGAAAACGTCTCGTTAATTTTGAGTAGATACACCTAGTTAGTGCGCAGGTATGCTTGCTCTATGATTACAGCAGCAGCCGCCGTTTTTACCGCCATCGCTATCGCCATGGGCCTCCCCCCGGTCGGTATCGGTTAAAACTTCAATGCTTCAAGCCACCGCATCGGAGCTCGCAAAGGATTTGCCCGCGCTGACGCGGTCGGCCATCGAAAACCTTCACGATCCCGATGTGCTCGCCGACGCAGGTTTAGACTCTGCGTTAGGCGTGTTACTCGATCGTCTTTGCTTTTCGTTACAACTCTCAAAACCCGTCGGCCTCGGAACCTGGGCGGTGCGGGAAAGCCGGCGTATCGGCAACCGCTCCGCGCGGGCACTGGTCGACGCAGCGATTCAGGCGATCGCGGATCGCGCAGCGAAAATGCGTGTCAATCACACGCATTTACTTACGATCCTCGAAGCGTTCGAAATAGAAATCGATGCCGCGTTCGGGTCTGCCGAAGAACGCGTTGCTCACTCTGAGACAAATGCACCGCCGGAATCGACGATAGCGCTTCTTGCAATGCTTGCAGAAGCCGACGCCCTGACCTGTTGCCATTCAAAGGCGACCGGTGAGTGGACGCGGCGCCTCTGCCAAGCGCTGCATCTGCCGAAAGAGCGCACGGAATTCATCGTGCTTTGCGCATTGCTGCACGATATCGGAAAAGTTTCGACGCCGGACTATATCTTGCAAAAGCCTGGTGCGCTCACGACGTCCGAGTGGGACATCATGCGCGAACATGCCGCCGCCGGACAGCGCATTCTTGCGCAAATCCCGTCGCTCTCGCGCTGCGCTCTGGTTGTGCGCGCGCATCACGAGCGCTACGACGGCACCGGATACCCCGACGGCCTGGCCGGTGAAACGATTCCCTTTGAAGCGCGTGTCGTCGCCGTCAGCGACGCGTTCCACGCGATGATCAGCGATCGGCCATACCGCAAAGCCATTGCGCCGAGGCGCGCGCTCGAAATCTTGCGCGAGGGCAGCGGCACGCAATGGGATCCCGTCGTGGTCGAGGCCATGCTGCGCATGCTTGGCGCAGAACGTCGCCCGCAACCCTCATCGATCTCCTCTACCGCTACCGCATAGCTCATATCGGGTCGTGGGCTGAAGGCGCGCCAGATTCCCTCCCCCACGGCGCGCCTTCCAAGTTTTTGCCCCTCCCTGTTTCAGCGCGCCATACAGTTGGCACACGGCCACGGCAGAATGTGGCCATGGAATATATCATTGGTTCGGGTGCCATTCTCGAGAACGGTGCGAACGGCGGCATCACGCCGGCCGCCCTCCACGCCCACGTGGGCGAACTGCTGGCTCGGCGCGTGCGCGCGGCGGCCGTAGACTTCGAGGGCACGACGCCCGCGACGCTCCAGCGGCTGCTCGCCGTGATCCAAGGTGCGACGCCCGCTGAGTCGCGCAAGCTGCTCGAGGAGCCGCTGCGGACGCGGGGTGATTGCAGCCTGGCCGACGTGCTCGAGGTGCTGGCGACCGCCGCGGGGACGCGAGAAGTGCATCTCTTTGCGCACTGGGTGCCGGGAGAGGAGACGCTGGAAGATCTGGGCCGTCGCGGCCTCGCGCTTGTGAATCACCCACTCGAGAGCATTCAGGCCGCCGCGATGGTCAGCGGACAGCGGCATCGGCGGGTCGCCTAACCGCGCACCCAGGGCGCTCCAAGGGTTTGCGGTGACGATGGAGCGTAGTGATTGATATGCCAACCGCTCGCGTCGCCGTTGTCGACGACGACCGCTTCGTCCGGGAAATGCTTGAATTGGGCCTCACCCGCGAGGGATTTACCGTCGAGACCGCCTCCGACGGAATCGCCGCACTCGAGCTCGTCCGCCGCTTCGCCCCCGACGTCATCGTGTTGGATATCATGATGCCGAAGATCGACGGCGTTACGCTGCTGCCGCGGTTACGCGAGATCACGCAGGCGCCGATCCTGATGCTGACGGCCAAGGGCGAGACCGGCGATAAGGTCGAGAGTCTTGCCGCGGGCGCGGACGATTATCTCGTCAAGCCGTTCGTCTTCGAAGAGCTGATTGCGCGGCTCCAGGCAAAGCTGCGCCGCCCGCAGCTCATCGAAGAGCACGTGCTGCGCTGGCACGACCTCGCGCTCAATCCCGAAACACGAGAGACGTTTCTGAACAACAAACGGCTCGAGCTCACGCAGCGTGAGTTCGATTTGCTGGCAATTTTCATGCGCGAACCGCGGCGCGTGTTCAGCAAGGAACACTTGCTCGAACTCGTGTGGGGACACGACTTTGAAGGGGGCCCGAATATCGTCGAAACGTACATCTCATACTTACGCGCCAAAATCGACCGGCCCGATTCCGCCTCGTTCATTCGAACTGTGCGCGGCGTCGGTTATGGATTGCGGCAATAGGCATCGCCATGCGCCGCCGATCGCTGGCCGCCCGCCTGGCAACACTCTACGCGATGCTGCTCGGCGTTACGGTCGCGATCGTTATTGCAGCATCATCCATCGCGCTGATTCTGGAGCTCGCAGGTTTCTCGAACGACATCCTGATCGCCAAGCATGAAGAAGCGCGGTTCCTCGCGGACCGCATGCAAAGCGAAGGCCTAACGTTCACACAAGCGGCGCCGCGCATCGTGAGCGCCGTTTCGGGCATCGGTTTGCGCGTTGCGATTTACGATACGCACGGCAAGTTCATCGCCGGCGATAAAGACGTGCACCCGCCGATCCTCGCCGATGTGCTGCGCGGCCAAGTGAAATTGCCGCAGGAGCAGCACGCCGGCGGCTCCGTTGAGTTTGCCCGTCCCGGCACGCGAGCTGTCGTTCTTCCCGGTGGTCCTCCGCCGCAGCCGATTGGCGGACCGGGAGGTCGGCGCAAGTGGCTCAGCATTGCTGCCGTTACGGGGGGCTACGTTGCTTTCGAACCGAGCACGTGGCTCATTTTAACGAACCTCATTCCGTATTGGTGGATCGTGTTCGGCATTGCGGTCGTTGCGATTACCGGCTCGTGGTTCATCGGCGTGTTTTTCTCACGCGAGGCGCTCGCGCCCGTCAATGAAGTCACGGAATCGCTGCGAGCACTGGCAGGCGGTGACTATACGCAGCGCAGGTTTGTCACGGCGCGCGGCGACGAAATCGCAACACTCACGCACGCGTACAACGATGCAGCTGCAAGCGTCGCGGCGGCAATGGAAGAACGCAAAACCACCGAAGCGCGCATGCGCCAGTTCGTCGCCGATGCAGGACACGAGCTGCGCACGCCGCTCACGGTTATCGGCGGCTACATCGACGTGCTTCGCCGCGGCGCAATCAGCGAAACGAACGTCGCCCGGCAGATCCTGGGCACGATGTCGCTCGAGCGCGAACACATGCGCACGCTGATCGATCGCCTGATGCGCCTGGCGCGTATGGACGCCGATACGCCGCCGTCGCTGCAAAAGGTGAATGTTGCCGAGTTTCTGCGCGATCAAGTTGAAGCCGCTCGCCGCATGGACGAGACGCGGCATATCGACTACTGCGTCGACGGGGTGGCTGATGTCATCGCCGACCGTATGGAGCTGAGCGAAGCGGTCTGGAACGTCGTTGAAAATGCGCTCAAATATGCGCCGGACGCGCCGATTCATCTGAGTGCCGTGAAGACGGACGGCTACACAACGCTAAGCGTACGCGACGAGGGCCCCGGCATGAACGAGTTTGAACGCATGCACGCGTTCGAGCGGTTCTATCGCGGTGAATCGCGTGGCGAAATTACGGGCAGTGGTCTTGGGCTTGCAATTGCCAAGAGGGCAGTCGAACGCGCCGGCGGTTCGATTGAAATTGATTCCGCGCCCGGACGGGGTACGACCGTTCTCATGAAATTCAAAACGTAGCCCCGTACAAGGAGACTATGATCCGTCGCTCCCTGCTCGTGCTTGCGGTCCTCGCCATGCTTTTTGGCGTCGCTCCCGCGCTGGCACAATCTGACACCGGCGAAATCGACATCGTGGTGATAAACGCTGCAACGAAGGCACCGGTGCCGCTCGCGCGCGTTATACTCGATGGTCCCGTGATCAGCAGCGAGTTCAGCGGCGAGAACGGGAAGGTGCGGTTTACGGAAGTGCCCGACGGCATCTATCGCGCGCGCGTAGGCGCTCGCGGTTTTCAAATGATCACCTCGGAAAACTTTGAAGTGACCAACGGCCGCGTCGTTACCGTCACGGTAACCTTAGCGGCAAACGCGAGCCCGTCGAACTTAAAAACGATTGCGTCCGTGACGTCGCACTCGAGCGCGGTCGTTTCTTCAACGACGATCGATCAAAACAGCGCGCAGCGCAAGCTCTCGGACACGCTCGCCGACGCGCTGGGCAAACTTTCGGGTGTCACCGTTGCGACGTCGAGTACCGATAGTGATGCAACGCAAACGGTGTCGCTGGAAGGCCAGGACCCCAGCCAAACGGCGCTGACGCTCGATGGCGTTCCTCTGAACGCGCCCGGCGCCGCCGGCGATTTGCGCGGCCTCGGCACGGATTTATTCACGCGATCGAGCGTTTCGTTCGGACCGCAGATCGGTGCTCTTGCCGGCGGCGTGAATTTCAATACGCTATCGCCGACGCTCACGTGGCAAAGCGAGTTTTCCGCCTCAGCCGGCAGTTACGGCAAGAACAATTATTCCTTCGGCGAGAGCGGGTCGCTCGGCAAATTCGGCATCGCCGCGATGCATTCGTACCGCCTCTCTCCGAGTTTGCTGGATGGACAAACGTTTCTCGATCAAAGTGGCCTTGATTACTCGCACGAAGGCGACCGGCAGAACATCGGATCGCTGGTGAAACTTCGCTATCAACCTTCGGCTTCGCAAACGCTTACGGCGACGATGATGCATTCGGTGAGCGGCGCGCAGCTCACGTGTGCGCAAATGACCGGTCCGCTTCCATGCGGATACGGCCCCGGCAACAGTGTGGATAGCCGGTTCAACATGCTCTCGCTCAGCGATAGCGTGCTGCTCGGGCAAACGCAGTTCCAGGTGGGCGGCTACAATATCAAAAACAGCTCGACTCGCAACGAGCTGAACCGCTATTTTAACGGCGTCGCTGAACCGACGGGCTCGCAACAGTCGATGAACACCAGTGGCTTTACGTTCAGCGCGATGCTGCCTTCGCGCGACCGCCATACGATTTCAGTCAACGCGTACACCTCGAATACCGCAACGAATGTCACGCCGCTGATACCCTCGGCGAGTCCCTTCGTCTTCGCCGGGACGCAGTCGTCATATTCGGCAGCAACTATCAACGACGCCATTCACTCGAGCGCCAAACTGCGCATCAACGATTCGCTCGGATGGAGTCATTCCAGCAACGCGGCGTCGGGGTTACTCGCAGGCGTTGGCGCGCAATGGACGCCGACCGGTAACGACGCGTACTCCGCGCAGTTCAACGTCGGCGGCGCCGCTGCCGGACCCGGGCGTTTCGGCATCCTGAGCGATCCGGCATCGCTGCGCATTGATTGCAGCGGCAGCATCGCCTACGGCAACGCGCCCGGCGATGAACCCGGTGCGACGTCATCAACGTCGGCGCGTCTGAGTTATACGCACAAGTCGGCATGGGGTCAGATCAGCACCTCGTTCTACCGTCAGGTGCAGCGCGACGTGTTGCTGCCGACGCAGGTGAACGGGTCGGTCCTCGCCGGTTCCTCGATTATTCCACCGAACTACTTCAATGACGTCTACAACGCGTTCACGTCCGCGTGCGGATCGCCGCCGCCGTTTGCGCCGGGGAATACGAGTCAGTTCGTGTACTATTCGACGCCGATCGGCGGCGTTGAACGCGTGTACGAAGGCGCGCAGCTAACCGGCTTCTTTACGCTCGGCAACCTCGTGCTCCAGCCGTATTACAACACGCAAGTCGCAAAAGCCATCAGCGGCGACGTCCGCCTGAACAACGCGTACTCCATCACCATTCCGGGCTCGCAGCTACCGAACGTGCCGCTGCACCGCGAGGGCATCACGCTCGACTATAAAGCGCCGCGTTCGGCGTTCGAGTGGTTAGCCGATGCAAATCACACGGCCTCGAACAACAATCAGAATTTGCCGGCATACACGACCGTTGATGCGGGTGTGAACGTGCACCTGGAGCGTGGCGATCTGACGCTGGCGGCGAGTAACATCTTTAACACGTACGCCGCGGATATGGCCAGTTCGAAGTGGGCCGTTCCGTACACGACGCTGGGCGGTCAGAAGATCGCCACGATTGCGCAGCCGAATTCGCCGCAGCAAATCTCGCTCACATATACCGTCCGTTTCGGCCAAAACGTGCAGCAGCGGCAGACGCCGCTCGTGGCCGGAATGGAAGGTGAAGGCAACCAAGTCATGGTTGGTGCAGGTCCCGGACCCGGTGGACGCGGTGGCATGTTCCGCCAGCTGATCGCGCCGTTGCCGGACACGCCGCCTGCGCAGCCGTTCGCGTTGAATACTTCATCGCCGCTGTGCAGCGCCGACGCGCAGAAACAAGCCCAGCCGCTCCTCGATGCGCTTAGTGCCTACACGAAGCAAATCGAAGCGCTCAAGACCGCAAGCGGATATCCGCAAACCGTTCCGCCTGGGAACATCCCCGGCGTGAACGTTCAATATCATCCGATGGGCAACCAGTACGCGCTGACGCTCGCGCTCACGCAAACGGCGCAGCTGCGTCCCGTCTTCGGCTGCTCGCAGTTCCACGTTACCGATGAGAAGACCGCGGAGCAACGCCAGCTCTTCGTTGCGCCTGCGCCGGCGGGCGCGGGAATGTTCATGCGTCCCAGCGTGACGTTCATGCCGTCCGTTGGACTGTACTTCGTGCGCCGCCCTCCGCAGGCCGGAGCAGAAAGCTTCCGCATGTACGCGGTGCCGGCAACGCCGCCGAAAACGCCGTTCGAGCTGCACAACATCGGCACGCTGTGCACCGCCGAAATGCACGCGCAAGCCCAAACCGCGCTCGCGCAGCTGCAAGCGCACTTCGCAACCAACGCGCCTACGCCGGCGTGGACGGTTACGCCGCACATCGCCAGCGGCGGCACCTGGTACTCGCTTGAAGCGACCGATATTGCGACGATTCCGTCCCTTTTGAATTGCGGCCGCGTCGCCGCCGCGGCAGAAGACGATCTCACCAAACGCGGCCTCGACGGCGCACCGCCACCGGCACTCAACTACACGCCATCAATCGGTTTGTATCTGGTGCGCCCACAACCCCGCAGAATCCAGGACGCACCCGGCGCTCCACACCCAACACCCACTCCATAGCGCGATGGTCAGCGCGCATCATGGCTTGAGTATCATCGTGAGGCGTTCTCTTTTTCCACAGTTCGCCAATATTTTGTCGCCAAAACCGATTTTTTGAAGGAACGCCTTAACGGTCAGATAAGAAGCACGAGTTTCGTCACTGCTTTGCCGAGGAAATGGAGCTCGCTGCGATGCCCACTGCCGTTGGACGACGCATTACCGCTGCGGGCCTGGCGTATGGCGTTTTCATGGCACTGCCCGTGGCTTCGCCTGCGGCAGTTGCGCGATCCGGCAGCGCGCCCGCGGCAGCCGGCAGTAACAAAGTACCGGCGTTAACTGCAAGCGATCTCCAGCCGTTCTTCGATGGACTCGTTCCGTATGCGATTCAACGCGCGGATATCGCCGGTGGCGGCATCGTCATCGTAAAAGACGGAAAAATCATCGTCTCGCGAGGCTATGGGTTTGCCGATGTAGCCAAACGCGCGCCCGTTCTTCCTGCGCAAACGCTGTTTCGTCCGGGTTCGGTATCGAAGCTTTTCACGTGGACGGCCGTCATGCAGCTCGTGCAGCAGCATAAGATCGATCTGGACGCCGATGTAAACACGTACCTCGATTTCAAAATTCCGCCCAAGTTAGGCAAGCCGATCACGATGCGCAACCTGATGACCCATACAGCCGGCTTTGAGGAAACGATCCTCGATCTGTTGGTGGAAAATAAGCGTTCGCTGTATCCGCTGCGCGACTATCTTATAAAGCGAATGCCCAACCGCATCTTCCCGCCGGGTAAGGTGATCGCATATTCGAACTACGGCGCAGCTCTGGCGGGATACATCGTGCAGCGCGTCTCAGGCGAGCAGTATGCCGACTACATCGAGCGGCACATCTTCGCGCCGCTGCACATGAATCACTCGACAATGCTGCAGCCGCTTCCGGCAAACCTCGAACCGTACATGGCAAAGGGATACGTCACGGCATCGGATGATAAACCGGCGCCGTTCGAATTTATTGAGGCTGCGCCCGCGGGTGCGGCGAGTTCCACCGTCGATGACATGGCGAATTTCATGATGGCGTATTTGAACGGCGGCCGCTATGGCGGCGGAACGATTCTCAAGCCGTCGACGATCTCACAGATGTTTACGCTGCAAGTAGCGCCCGCGCCCGGCATGAGCGGATTCGATCTGGGCTTCTATCAAGAAAACCGCAACGGCCAGGCCATCGTTGGGCACGGCGGCGACACCAACGTCTTCCATAGCGATCTGCACCTTTTCCCAAGGCAGCATCTTGGTCTCTATATGACGTTCAACAGTCTTGGTAGAGCCGGTGCGGTGGAAAAGGTCCGCACGGAAATCTTGCGCGAGTTTTTAAACCGGTACTTTCCGTATACACCTGCGGCAGAAGCCACCGTTGCGCATCCGGAACGCGACGCCGCGCGCGTAGCCGGCTGGTATCAAAGCAGCCGTCGTGAGGAACGCGCGTTGCAACTCGTGTATGCGCTGGGCCAAACAAACGTTTCAGCGCAGGCCGACGGCACCGTAGAAGTTGCCATGCTCACAAATCCCGCCGACAATCCGGTGCGCTGGCGCGAAGTCGGTCCGCTTTACTACCGTCAAGTCAACGGACAAGCGCACCTGAAATTCACGACGGGCCCCGACGGGCGCATCGATTTATTTACAACCGATGATTTCGTTCCCGTCTTCGTCTTCCAGCGCGTTACCGGTCCAACATCACTCGGCGCGCTCAAAACGATGCTCGCAATCTTCATCTGCGTGCTCGTGCTCTCGCTGCTCATCCGGTTGGGCGCGTGGATCGCACGCAGAAGTCTACACCTCAAACTCGGCGTGCCGAAGAACGAGCAGTGGCTTCACCTTGCCGCACGCATTGGCGCAGTTTCGTTTCTCGCGGCGCTCGCAGGTTGGGTCTTGCTGCTCTCGAACGAGCGAGCCATCCTCGAGGCATCGCTGCCCTCCAAAATGTTCGTGCTCTACGTCCTCGATCTCATCGCGATTCTCGGCGGTATCGCAATGATCGCCGAAACCGTTCTGCGGGTGGTGCGCGGCCCCGGCGGGTGGTTCGTGCGCCTCGGTGAGATCGTTGTGGCGCTTGCGGCGGTGTACGGCATCTGGCTCTTTTCTGCTCTTGGCTTAACAAGCTTTGTGACAAACTTTTAATGACCACAACACTGGCGACGCGCCTCGAGCGCTGGGAATACACCTATCCGTTCCGCATCACCGGCCACGACTGGACGCACTGCGAGGTGCTGTACGTTGAGATCGAGCGCGACGGATTGTGCGGCCGCGGAGAGGCGGCGGGCATCTACTATAAAAACGATCCACCATCGCACGCTCTTGCCGAAGTCGAGCGCGTGCGCGCCGATATCGTTGCAGGCGTCGATCGCGACGGACTGCTCGAACTTTTACCGCCCGGTGGCGCGCGCAATGCAATCGACTGCGCGCTTTGGGATCTCGAAGCCAAAGAACGTGGAATTCCGGTCTGGCAACTCGCCGGCTTGCATGCGCCGCACCCGATCGTTACAACCTACACGATAGGCGCAGACGATCCGAACGTTATGGCGCAGCGTGCGCGTGAGTTCGCGGATGCCCGCGCGCTCAAGCTGAAGTTGACCGGTACGCCGGATGACCTCGAGCGCGTTCGCGCGGTGCGCACTGCGCGGCCCGACGTGTGGTTAGCGGTCGATGCCAATCAAGGATTTACGCGGCAAACGTTTGCGGAGTTGCTGCCGGTCTTGCAAGAATCGCGCGTGCAGCTCATCGAGCAACCATTTCCCATCGATCGCCTTGAAGATATGGATGGACTGCAGTCGCCGATTCCCGTTGCCGCAGACGAAAGCGCGCAAACGGCCGGCGATTTGCCGCAGCTGGTGCAACGGTTCGACATTATCAATATCAAGCTGGACAAATGCGGCGGCCTTACCGCGGGCCTTGGAATGGCGCAGTGCGCTCGGCAGTTAGGTCTTGGCGTGATGGTTGGAAACATGGCCGGCACATCGCTCGCGATGGCGCCGGGATTTGTTTTGGGTCAATTGTGCGACGTGACCGATCTGGATGGACCAGTTCTTTTAAAAACCGATCGCAAACCATCGGCGCAATATACCGCCGGCCGAATCTGGTGTTCCGACGATGTGTGGGGCGGCGCTGCCTCCAGTGAGGATGTACCGGCATGAAGTCAGCACTCCTTACCACCGCGCTGTTTTTCGCCACGTCCGCCGCGGCCCTCGCCGGTCCGCTGAGTCAATCGCAGATACGGCAAATCGATGAGGTTGCCGCGCGCGCTCTTGTCAAGCAGCACATATCCGGAATGGAAATCGGCATCGGGCGCGCCGGAAACGTTCTGTACGCCCGCGGTTATGGGCTGCGCTCGCGCGCCGGTAAACTGCCGGTAACCGCAAAAACGGTTTTCCCCATCGGGTCTATTACGAAGCAGTTCACATCGACGGCCGTAATGATCTTAGTAGGGCGGCAGAAACTTAACCTCGATGCACCGGTCGCGCGATATCTATCGAATGCGCCGCACGGTTCCGAGATCACGGTGCGCGAGCTTCTCGATCAGACCAGCGGTCTGCCGGACTACCTCGAGTATAAACCGCTGCTCGGAACGATTATGGCCGGTACCGCCAAAGCGCAATCCGTCCCGGATTTAGTAGCGTTGGTGCGCGGAAAAGCGCTTCATTTCAAACCCGGGACCAAATACGAGTACAGCAACACGAACTACGCGCTCGCGGGGCTGATAGTCGCGCGCGTGAGCGGTATGCCCTACGCTACGTTTCTCCAGCGTGAGATCTTCACGCCGCAGCACCTGACCTCGATCCAGTATTTAAAGACGACGGTGGCTTCGGGTCCCGATGTCTCGCGCGGCTACGATTACGTCAAGGGGCGCTTCGTGCTGATTCCGCCCGAGTCCATGGATTGGGGCAATGCGGCGGGCGCGCTCGCGTCAGACGTTACCGGATTGATTCACTGGGATAACGCGTATTTCTCGGGCGCGATCATTCCGTTGCAAGCGGTGCGCGTTGCGACGACACCACCGCCTCACATCATGATGATGCGCTCGAAGACCCGCAACAACGCGATGGGCCTTGGATATGCTTTCGGCTGGGTGCAGGCGCGTGCGGAAGGGCGGCAGCTCATTTGGCACAACGGCGGATTGCCTGGCGCGCGCGCGATGAACGCGGTGTTCCCCAATGACAACCTGGAAATCATCGTCCTTACGAATGCCACCGATGCCTCGCCGGAGGAAACGGCGCTGAAAATCGCTCACATCATCTACGACGCGCCTCGGGAGTAAGGCAGCGCCGTGAAGATCTTCACCGCCGCGATCGTCACGGAAACCAACACGTTCTCGCCTATTCCTACCGGCTTGCACGCTTTCGAACTGAGCGGCATTCAACATGGACGCTCTGCGCCGATTCAGAGCACCAGCGAACTGGCAACGCTCGTGCGCTGGCGGGAACTCGCGCGGCAGGATGGATACGATGTGGTCGAGAGCGTCGGTGCTGTAGCGGAACCCGGCGGCGTAACCGTTGCCGCCGTGTATGAAATGCTGCGCGAGGAGCTGCTCGAAGATTTACGCCGCGCGCTGCCGGTCGATGCTGTTTTGCTCTACCTGCACGGTGCAATGGTTGCGCAAGGCTACGATGATTGCGAGGGGGACATCCTGGCTCGCGTGCGCGAGGTTGCCGGTGAACGCGCGGTCACGGGTGCTCTGCTCGATTTGCATTCGCACCTTACTCCGGCAATGCTGGAAAACTCAACGCTCTTAATCGCCTACGATGAATATCCGCATACCGATATCATCGCGCGCGGCGTAGATTTGTACCGTTTGACGACGGCGGCGGCGCGAGGTGAGATTTCCCCTGTCATGAGCGCGTTCGACTGCCGGATGACCGGACTGTTTCCAACGAGCTCGCCGGCGATGAGCGAGTTTGTCGGCCGGCTCAAAGCTGCGCGTAACGGCAAGGTGCTCTCGACGACCTTGATCCACGGCTTTCCATGGGGCGATGTACCGCACGCGGGCGTAAAGTGTCTGGCTGTCTGCGATGGCGATGCGCAGCTGGCGCAGCAAACCGCGCAGTCGCTCGGCGAGACGTTCTGGTCCATACGCGAAGCGGTGCAGCTTGATGTTACGACGATCGACGATGCACTGGATGCAGCGCTCGCGTGCCGCAAGCCGCCCGCCGTAATCGCCGACGTCGCGGATAACGCCGGAGGCGGCGCGCCGGGCGATAGTACGTACGTGCTGCGCAGGGTGCTGGAGCGCAAGTTGAGCGGTGTCGTCAGCGGCGTGTATTACGATCCGTTCGCGGTGGATCTGTGCTTCGAGGCGGGCGAAGATGCGGTGCTGGATCTTCGCATCGGCGGCAAACTGGGAACGGCCTCAGGTTTGCCGGTCGATTTGCGCGTTCGAGTGCGGTCATTGCGCGAAGATCATATGCAAGGCTCGATGGATGACTCCGCGCCGGTTCCGCTCGGCCGCGCTGCGTGGGTCGAGGCGCAGGGCATTCATCTGGTCTTAGCGTCCATCCGCAGTCAGGTGTTTGCTCCGGATGCATTCACGGACTTAGGCGTGCCACTAGATCGCGCGCGTATCATCGTGGTCAAATCCTCGCATCACTTTTGGGCGAAGTTTGCGCCGATTGCCGGCGCGGTTATCCACGCCGATTCCCCGGGCGCACTGCAAGTGAACTTCGCCGCCATCGATTACCACAAACGCAGCCCGAACTTCTGGCCGCGCCTCGCCGATCCGTTCGTGCCGGTATGATCGCCGCCTCGATCGCCGATCTTCCCGCAGCCTGGACGATCGAAGATGTACCGCGCACGCCGCTTCCATCAACCGTTTTGATGTCCGCTCCCGAATATTTCGACGTGCGCGATGTCAAGAACGAGTTTATGCGCGGCAATATCGGAACGGTGGAGCATGCACGCGCGCGCGAACAATGGGAAGCGCTAGTGCGTACCTTTGAAAAGTGCGACGTGCACGTCGAAGTGTTGCAGCCGCGCCGCGAATGCGAAGATATGGTGTTTACCGCAAATCCTAGCTTCAACGGCCGCCGTCCGGATGGACGCGCGATTTGCGTGCCGAGCCGCATGCGGTTTGCGTCACGGCAGCCGGAAGTGACCTCGCACCGCGAATGGTTTGCCGCACGCGGCTACGATATCGAAGACCTGCCGGACGATGTGCTGCGTTTTGAAGGCGGCGGCGACGCGCTTTGGCATCCCGGACGCGCGCTCATTTGGGCCGGCATTGGTGCGCGAAGCGAAGGTCGCGCTCACGAGGTGCTGGCAAAGCTCTTCGACGTTCCGGTCATGACGCTCGAATTGACCGATCCGCGACTTTACCATTTGGATACCTGTTTTTGCGCGCTGAACGAAGCCACGGTACTCATCTACCCGCGGGCGTTTTCGGACGAAGGTCTAGCGCTCATTCGAAAAGTCTTCGCGGACGTGATCGAAGTCAACGAAGAAGAAGCCACGCGCTATTTCGCCTGTAACGCCGCTGCGTTTCACGGAAACGTCGTCATGCAAACCGGCGCCGTGCGCACGAAACGGGAACTCGAAAAGCGGGCGTTTTCAGTCATCGAAGTCGAGACGGGCGAATTTTTGAAATCCGGGGGCAGCGTTTTTTGTATGAAAGCCGCAGTGTATTGAAAGGACCGCGCATGATACGACCCTCCTTGCTTCTTTGTGCTATTCTCGCCGGAACATTGACGATTGAAGCCGCGGCTGCCCAGCCGCCGCGGACAATTGCCGCCGATATCACTGCCATCATGAAGCGCCCCGCTTTGAGCGCGTCGCAGCTCGGCGTCGCATTTTACGATTTGGATGCGCAGCGCATGCTCTATGCGCGTGATGAGGGCAAATACTACGTCGCCGCTTCGACGACGAAGGTGATCACCGAAACAACCTCGCTGGCGTTACTGGGTGCAGACCACCGGTTCCGGACGAGCGTTTATCGTACCGGCGTGCAAGATGCAGCGGGAGCCGTGCACGGTGACATCGTCCTGCGTGCTTCGGGCGATCCGAATTTATCGAATCGCATTCAGCCCGATGGGTCGCTTGCGTTTGAAAACGAAGATCATGCGTACGGTGGAAGTCCCGATACGAAAGCCGTGCCGGGCAACCCGCTTGCCGTGCTGGCCGATCTCGCGCATCAGATCGTCGCGCACGGCATCAAGAGCGCAACGGGGCGTGTGATCGTTGACGACTCTCTGTTTCCCGATGGTACGCAAGAACTCGGGACGGGCACAAACGTTGCCCCCATTTCCGTAAACGACAACGTCGTCGATGTCACCGTTTCGCCCGGATCTGCGGCCGGGGAGCCGGTGCACGTTACTGTTTCCCCCGTGACGGCGTACGTGAACTTCGTCAATAGTGCAACAACCGGCGCCGCGCATTCGCCAAACACGTTTGCGATGTCTGCGGACGTTGACGACGGCTCGGGAAACCGGCGCGTCACGCTCTCCGGTTCCTTCCCGCAGGATGCAAAGCCGATCTTGTATGCGTATCCCGTGCCGTCCGCGCGCCGCTTTGCCGAAATCGCGTTTACGCAAACGCTGCACGATGCGGGCGTCAACGTAACGCAATCGCCTGCGCCGGGCGCTCCGGATGCCGCTACGCTCGCCGCTGCGTATACCCCCGCGAACGTTATCGCAGAGCATCTCTCGCCGCCGCTTTCCGAAGATGTGAAAATCACGCTGAAAGTGAGCGACAACCTTCACGCCGCAATGATGCCGTATCTGTGGGGCGCGCTGATAGCGCACGACAAAACCGATCCGCAAGCCGCCGGATTTAAACTCGAAAAGGATTTTCTGGCGCGCGCCGGTTTCGATCCGCTGGAGTTCGTGCAGAATGACGGCGAAGGCGCAAACGCCTTTTTTCGTCCCTCGCAGATCGTACGGCTTCTCGCGTTCGTGCGAAAGCAGCCGTACTATAACGACATTTACCGCGGACTACCCATACTTGGCATAGACGGCACGCTCTTCAACATCCAAAACGGCGCAGCCGCAGCAGGTAAGGTACACGCGAAGACCGGCACCAACGGCAACAGCGACATGCTCAACAACCGGTTTTTCCTCACCGGCAAAGGCCTTGTCGGGTACATGACCACACGAAGCGGCCGGCACGTTGCATTTTGCCTCTATCTCAACAACGTTTCAGGGCCGCCGTCGCAAGACGTGATGCACGCCAGCGGCGAGATTTTGGGTGAGATCGCAAACGACGGATATCTGCACTTATGAACTCCGCAATGACGCGCGCGATCGCGCTCATGCTTGCGTGCTGCGTTCCGGCCGCGACTTCCGCGGCGCCGCTCGCGCTAGACGGCGCGGCGCGATCGCGCGTTGACGCCGTCTTCAAACAATACGAAGCGCCGGACACTCCGGGATGCGCGCTCGGAATCTTTCACAACGGCGCAATAGTGTACGCGCGCGGATATGGGATGGCGGACCTCGAGCACGGCGTGCGAATCACGCCGGCTTCCGTGTTCGATGTCGGCTCGGTGTCAAAGCAATTTGCCGCTGCCGCAATGGCGCTGCTGGCGAATGACGGAAAGCTCTCATTTTCCGACGACGTGCGCAAGTATATTCCGGAACTGCCCGTTTACGGCAGCCCTATCACGCTCAACGAGCTGATGTGGCATACGAGTGGGCTGCGCGACTATACCGACCTGCTCGATTTGGCCGGCTATGGTCTCGAGGAAGCGACAACGCAAGAAGATGCGCTGGCAAGCGTCATCCGTCAGCGCGCGCTTGAGTTTGCGAGCGGCTCGCACTTCGAATACTCGAACACGAACTACTTCTTGCTCTCGATCATCGTGCAGCGCGTCACGGGTAAAACGCTCGCACAGTTCGTGCGTCAGCGGATTTTCACGCCGCTTGGAATGACGCATACGCTTTACCGCACCGACTATGAGATGCTGATCCCGAATCGCGCGATGGGTTATGCGCCTACGCCTCACGGATTCAAAAATAGTATGTCGAATTGGCAGCAAATCGGCGACGGTGCCGTGCAAATCTCGATCGACGATGCGCTGAAGTGGGATGAAAATTTCTACACCGCGCGGGTGGGCGGACGACGCATGGTCGACGCGTTGCAAACGCCCGGCCATTTAGCGAATGGAAAACGCCTACAGTATGCGCGAGGAGAGTTCGTGGACACGTACCGCGGGATTCGGCGCGTTCAGCACGGTGGCGCATGGATAGGGTATCGCGCTGCGTTCGATCGCTATCCCGATTTCCATACGTCCGTCGTGGTCTTGTGTAATTCCGACGCTGCCGAAGCAGAAGCGCTTGCGGACAACGTCGCCGGCGTCATCCTGCAACCGTACCTTTTACGCGAGCGGGTCACTCGCATGGCGTCCGCTGCGAAAAGCAGCGTACCGGCGCGTTTCCTCACGGGTTCGTATTTCGGGACGAAGTCCAGTTCGGTGTTTCATATCGTTGCGCAGCACGGCGCTGTTGCATTGCAAGCCGGTGCAGCCTCGTATCCGCTTACGCCCGTGGGCGGTTCCTCGTTCCGTCTTGGCACGACACCCGTTACGTTTATGCTCGGCAAAGACGGCTTTGCCACTGCGATGCGTATCGGCAGCGGAGATGAAAGTCAAATCGCTCGCAAGTTTACAGCGGTCGTGCCGTCGGCTGCGCAGTTGCAAGGAGCATCGGGAACATACTACAGTCCCGAGCTCGATGTTAGATGGCAACTGCGCGCCGGTGCATCCCGTTTGTCGCTCGTGCAATCGCGGTTCATGCCTGACGGTGTCGGCGGACCATTGCAACCGCAACTGCCGGACACGTTCACGTCCGATGCCGGCGGCTTTACGATACGGCTGACGCGCGATACTGGCGGAAGCGTTACCGGCTTTACGCTTAGCGCCGGTCGCGGTCTGAGATCGCTCGCGTTTACGCGCGAACGGTAAGCGTTGCTTTCGGCGTTCGCGCGATGTGCTCCGCGATAGCGTTCCAAAGCTTTTGACCGCCGCTGCGAACCGGATCGTCTGCGGGCAATCCGGTGTCGCGTTCGGCATCCTCAATAGCCGCAGCGGCGGCGGCCGGATCGAGCGCGGAAGTATCCAGCGCAATCGCCGCTACGCGCGCCGGCTTTACATGCGCAACGATGTATTCATGCGCGGAGACCAGATCGCTCAAACTCGGAATGCGGTTTCTGGAGCCGTCGATGTGCGTCGTGTTCGGCCGGTGGCAAAGCATCAGCACATCGGGAGCGCTGCCGTAGAGTAATCCGAACGTGACCGGTGCGTACGCCGGATGAAAGATCGAGCCTTGCCCTTCAACCAGGAGCACGTCGCTGTCCGGCGATGCGCCCAGCACGAGTTGTTCTGCCGCGCCGGTAACAAAATCCGAGATGACGCGATCCACGCACGTGCCCCATCCGGCGATAATAATGCCGGTCTGTCCGGTGGCGATAAACTCGGCGCGCGCTGAGGCTTGATGCGCGCTGCGCTCGACCTCGAGCATGGCGGTCATTTTGCCGACGGCGCAGTCGCTTCCAACGGCAAGCACTACGTGCGGGCGCACATCGTACGCCGCACCGCTGAACAGTGGAACAGTGCCGACCGCGCGCACATCCCACAGGCGCGATCCACTTTTGCGCGCGAGTTCTACGAATTCCGCGTCATCGTTCAGAAACTGATGAAGTCCGTTGACGATCTCCAGGCCCGCATCGATCGCTTGAGCGACGAGCGAACGCAAGTGCGGCGGAAGTGCGCCGCCGTGCGTTGCAACGCCGATCAGCAAAGACGTCGGGCTATACGAAAGCGCCTCGCCGACGCTCGCAACGATCGGAGCGGTGCACGGCAGCGAATGTACCACATCGGTAACGCGCTTGCCGGCATGCTTTGAATCGATAACGACCGCGATCTCGTCGGGCCGGAATCGCATGACGCCGTGAGCCGTTTTCCCCGCCGAGGCATCGGAAAGATAGCCCTCCGTAAGAACAGCGAACCGACGGGGGCGCCCTTTACTCTGCGACATACCTTCCAACCACCGCAGGGAAACCTGCGAGCAAAATTTTGCGATTATCGCCTTTTTTTTGGCGACAGAGCCAACGTTACACGGCCCTCTTCGGCGGCCCTTCCGCCCTCGAGCCGCCAGTCCGCCACCGAGATAAACGGCGAGAGCAGCGGCTGAGCGTAATGCGTGAGCCCCGCCGGGATGACGTCGATTTCCGCGGCCTGGCATAGAAAAAAGTACGGAAGGTCGCTGCTGATCCGCTCTTGGATGCCCGCGTATAAGGCGCGCCGTGCGGGCCGCTCGAACACCGTCGAGGCGCGGCGCAGCGCTTCGTCGACCGCTTGATTGCAGTACCGGGCGTCGTTAAAGCCGTTTGGACTGCGCTGATCGCACGCGAGAAGCCAGGCCGCATCCGGATCGTAATTGGAGTGATAGTCGTACAGCTGCATTTGATACCGGCCTTGATTGATCGGGCCGTCGTTCGACATGTAAATTTCGCGCGCGTAACGCCTGAGCGTAACGTTGACACCGATCGCGGCTTCGGCCGCCGCAATGTTTGTCGCAAGCTGCGCGGTGATGTCGGAACCGGCGGGGAACGCAAGCTGGAGTTGCAACGGTTTGCCGTTTTTCCATCGCGTGCCGTCGGGCCGCAGCGTCCAGCCCTCGCGTGATAAGAGCTGCGCTGCCGCTTTCGGGTCATACCTGAGGTGGTCGGCTCGCGGACTGTATGCCCAAGTAAACAATCCACGCAATCCAGTTCGCGCGTCATAGACACCGTGACTGACTTTGTCCACAATCGTTTGCCGATCGACGGCCATCGCTAATGCGTGTCGCACGTTCGACGTGAAGATCGGGTCATCCAGATTGAATGACACGCCGTAAAAGTATGGTATCGGTGTAACGATGATACGGCGGCCCTTCAAAGCGCGCACCTGTGCAATCCTTGAAGCGTCGATCGAAAATGCCGCGTTGATTTCGCCCGTCACGAGCTCATTCAGCGTCGTCGACTGATCGTGGATGAAGGGCAGATCGATCTGCGCGATCGCGGGCTTGCCGCGGTAGTAACGCGGATTGGCTTGCAGCTCAAGGCGGTCACCGTGCTTCCACGCATGCAGCACGTACGGACCCGAGCCGATCGGTGCAGTGTTGAACAGCACCTTGTTCAGGCTTGCATACCGGCCCAGCACGTGCTCCGGAAGAATCGGATAGTTGCTATCGCCGCCGAAGAACATCGCAACGATTGGCGAGAACGCATGTTTGGTCCGGATTTCAATGGTATACGGATCCGGCGCGGCGATCGACGTGACCCTATCGTAGCCGTAACGTTCGGGGATCGCGTTGTTTGGGCTCATGATCGCGCGATACGTAAAGACTACGTCGCGCGAAGTAAGCGGTGCGCCGTCTTGCCAACGCACGCCGTGCCGTAAGTGAAACGTGATGCGTGTCCCGTCGGCAGAAACGCCGCCGTTGGCGGTGGACGGGACCTGCATCGCTACATCCGGTACCGGATTTCCGTTGACGTCGTAGTTCGTCAAATAGGAATACAGCAGCTCGCTGACCGCATAAGCGATCGGTCCTTCGAGGAGCAGCGGATCGAGCGATGCCGGCTCTTGCGCCAATGCGACGGTCAACCTGTTCGTTTCGGTGGTTTGCACGCCGGCTTGCCTGACGCAACCTGCCGGTAACGTCAGCGCACACGCGAGCATACTTGCGAGAACCGCCCGGCGCATGCGCATCAGTACATTCTGCCGGTCGTTATAGACACGATCGTCGCCGGGCGGCTGGAATCGTTGCGAATGCGGTGGCGATACGCAGCGGAAAAAACACAGCACTCTTTCTCGCTCATCGGGTAGTCGGCGCCGTCAACGACCAGAACGATTTCGCCTTGCATGACGTACACGACGTCGATGCCTTCATGGCTGAGCTCGTCTTTGAGTTTGCTTTGCGGCGCAAGCTCGACGGTCACGAAATCGAGATCGATACCGGGAAGATGAAGTGCTTCGTATTTGACGCCGCGCCCGCGGTTGATGGTTGCGCGGCTTTCTTTGCCCACAAAATTTGGGCGCGAGAGGCGTGAGGTGAAGCCCAGAAATGCGCCGAGGTCGTATTCGAAAAACCGTGCCAGGCGCGCCAGCCGCCCGAGCGATATATCCGATTCACCGCGCTCGACTGCCCGGATGAACGACTCCGAGAGATCGCTGCTCTCGGCAAGCTCGCGAACGGTAACATTACGCTGCTCGCGCAAGCGCTGCAATATTTTGCCGACATCGGGCATCGAAAGGTCCGCTGACGATCGCTTCATACTGCGCTACGTTCGCCGCACTCTCGCTCGCCGGCCTCCGGCACACCGGCTCACGGTGCACCTGCCACTATGGCAGATCGATCCGGTACAGATCGATCGCGTCCAAACGCAAGTGTTGCATTTTGCCTGCGGCGGGCGTGTCGAAGTGCACCATCGCCGCACCGGCTTTAAACCCGTCCTTCTGTGGAAGGAGCGGCGCGCCGTCTAAAACGAGGTGCCCTTTGAGCACGAACACGCGGCTGGAGCTCGGCACGCCCCAGAACCCGAGGCTCTCGTAGCGGCCGACGTACAAGTTCCAGCGCTGCGGATACGAGAACGTTTTCGGTCCGCTGTACGCTGCATTCGCAAGCCACTGGCCGCCCGAAAATACTTCGTCGACCTTACCGGCTTTGTTGCGCAGAAATGTCAAACCTAACGTTTGAAACCGCGGATCGTCGACGTAAAACGTGGCGCCGCCGCGCGGGTAGAGTGTTTTCGAACCGGCGGGCGTCTGCAGCGCAAGAGAATTCGAAGTTGCGGTAATAACAAGCGCGGAACCGTCGGGTGCCGAGTAGGTGCCCGCGTAATCGGGAGCGTTTGTAACAGTGGTGCGTTGTAAATAATTTCCGGCTTTGGGCGGAATCGGCGGCAGCGGTTCGCCTGCATTTTGCGCTCGCAGCACGCTCATCGCGTAAAGCACAATCGCGCACGGGTGCAGTGGCGCTTCCACCAGATTCGACATCGCAATCACGCCGAAGCCGCGCGTGACGTTGTTTTCCATGCAAGCCGAGTAGCCGGCGATACCGCCGGTATGGCCCACGATCTTGTCGCCGTTTTCTTGGTGAACGGCAAGGCCGAACGCGTAGTGCTGGTACAGAAGCGGCGCTTCGGCAAGTTCCGGCGTCTTGGGCCCGGCCGGTTTTCCATTTGTCACATCGGGCGTCGTCCACATCCGGTAACTCGATTCCGATAGCACGCGCTTTCCGCTATCATTCACGCCGGAATTCAAGATCAGCCGCATGTACTTGGCCATGTCCTCCGGCGTCGAAATGACCGAGCCGGCGGGATCGACAAAATCGCTCGGGAGCGACGAAACGAGCTTGGGATTCGGCGGAGTGAGCACGTTGGAATCTTCAAACACGTAGCCGTGTGCCGCATCGGATAGCGTTGCGGGGGTGAAGATGGCGCTGCTGCGCGACATCCCGACCGCATCGAAAACGCGCCTTTGCAAAGAGTCGGCCCACGGTTTGCGATCCAGAGCTTCCATGATTGCGCCGGTCGTCGCTAGACCGTCGTTTGAATACGACCAGTTCGTTCCGGGCGTGAAGATGGTGTGTGCGCCGCGCAGCGCCGCGACCGAAAACAAATATCCCGGCGAGAGCGTGAAATCATCCGGTATGCCCGCCGTGTGAGAGAGCAGCTCGTGCGCGTAGATCGGCTTTCCGTCGGCATTGATTGAAAACCACGGCAAATACGTTTGTACCGTGCGCGCCGGATCGAAACGGCCTTCGTCATGCAGCTGCATGAGCGCCAGCGCCGTCATACCCTTCGTGATAGAACCGACCGGGAACCGCGTTTCCGGCGTGACCGGCTCCTTTGCGTCAAGGTTGGCAAATCCGAGGGTGATAACGCGCAGCGTGTGCTTGCGATCCGTAATCGCAACCGACATGCCCGGCGCGCCTTGTTCTTGGAGCGCTTGGGTCGCGAAGGTTTCGATTTGCTTGAGCGCATCGTCCATCGTCGGCGATGCCGCCGAAGCCGGCACCATTCCCGAAAACAGCGATGAAACAACGACACCCGCAAGAACGGTTGCGAAACGAAGACTGCGCATAGTGCTCCTTATTTGATTTCGGCGCCGGAAGCGGCCGCAGGGATGGCGATGGATTTTCTGCGCCAAAGCAGATAAATGGGTGCACCCGAAAGGAAGATGCCCAGGCCTATGAGCGAGTCTTTCGGAAACGCTACATACGCGTAAACGACGAATGCCGTGCTCACGCCGGCAAAAAATATCGTGCTCCACGGATGCCACGGAATTTGAATTGCCGGAACGCGCCCTAAGACATCGCGCCGGCGGAAAATCCAAATCGCAATCGCCGCGAGGACGAAATACAGGAAATCCATCGGCGTCACGTAGTTGAGAATACGCTGATAATTGCCCCACGCCACAATAATGCTTGCGGCAAGACATTGCAGCAAGATAGCCGGAATAGGCGTTTGCGCTTTGGGATGCAGATACGCGAGCTGTTTGAAGAACAGTCCGTCTTTCGCCATGCGGTAGTACAAGCGTGGAACCGTCAGCGCAACATTTCCCAGATAACCTAATGTAGAGAGCGCGATGAATGCACCGACTACGCCTTGTCCGGCCGGGCCGATCACCATGCGGACCATATCCGTTGCCGGCGTTGAAGTTGCGGCAAGGCCGTCGGGTCCTAACATCCGCAATCCGCCAAGCGTCACGGCGATGTACAAAACGACAACGCCTACGACGCCGAACACCAATCCTACCGGAAGCGCGCGTTCGGAGTGTTTCATCTCGCCGTCCATAAACGGCGCCGTTTGCCAACCGTCATACGAATAAAATACCGGGATAAGCGCTGCGCCGAATGCCGCAAGCGTTCCCATCGATCCCAGCGGAAGTGGCGGCAGTGCGACGTGATGCACCGCGACCGGACCAAAAAAGCCCGCCGCGACGATCAGCGCGATCGCTCCCATCTTCATAAGCATAAGCGCGTTTTGCGTCAGCACACCCTCTCGCACGCCGAAGCAATTGATAAGCGCTGTCGCTACGAGGGCGGCGATCGCGAGCACCGGCACATCGAGGGGAATCCAGATATGGGCGTACGTCGCAAAGGTAACGGCCACGGCCGCCGCCGCACCGCTATTGCTGACGAGAAGTGAAGTCCATCCCGACATAAACGCAAGGCCCGGATGGAACGCATCGCGCAGGTAGCCGTACATTCCACCAACGTCCGGACGCCGGGATGCGAGCTCGGCGAAAACAAAGGCACCGATGAGCGCGATGACGCCTCCCAAAATCCACGCACACAGAATCAAGCCTGTGGAGTGAAGGCGCTGCGCAACCACCGAGGGATTCATGAAAATGCCCGAGGCGATAATGCCGCCCATCACAATCAGCGTCGCGTCGAATGCACCAAGCCGCTTGGCCAGGCGAGGCCGTTTCACCACGCTACCGTTACGGTAAATCCACGCCATCTCCTAGGCCCCGCCCCAAAATATCGTCAAAGCTGACACTATATCGCCGCGCCAACGCCCTGCGTCACGCTGAGCCCTTGCCCTTGAGGCATGCTTCGTGAGAAGCGTCACCGCACTTCACGTGCGCCGCGCCGGCGCTGTGCGGTCGCCGTACTGTGGTGTCTACGTGCGCTCGCGGTGTTCGCATAGGGTTGTGTGTGTTCACGTACGGTTGTGGCGTTTACGTGTCATGGTGAGGTATCGAACCACGGCCGAGGCACCGAGGCCCCTCCACACTGCCGCCAATCGTTAACACCACGTAATAAAACTAAGACGCCAGCATGATCGCCGCCACTTTCTCTGCTACCACGCAAAAAACATAAGGAGAAGCATGGCTGACGTTGTTTTGCATTTTCAAACCGACGTAGATACGATTTTAGCCACGAAGGCCCTCAAAGACGGGGGCGTCAAGGCGATGCTTTCGAGGAGCATGCGAGGTGACAGTGCGCATCTCTGCATCATTCTCGACTCGCAGAAGTTAGATGCCGCGAAGAACCTTTTGGACAACGCCGGATTGTCCTCAGCCCTCGCCGCGTAGCCTGACCGCCGTTTAGGGCGGCAACATGCGGTCTGCTTCAGTAAAAACGTAATCGAAGAGATTACCTTTCCACCAAAAGACGGAAGAATGATCTTCGTCGGGTGCATAGTTAAACTCCGCGTCGCTTCCGAGCGCCGACATGCGCTGTTGAAACAGGCGAACGGATCGATCTAAACCAAACTCGTCCCTTGTCCCGACGACAACGTGAAGCTTGCCGTTCAAGCGATCGTGAAGTTGCGGCCAGCGGCGTTCAAGGTACGTCGCGATGTCCCAATGCTCGTCCCAATACCGCTGCACGGTTGCATCGATCGCTCCCGTGCTGCGATCGAACAGCGGCTGCGGCCCGCCCGAACCGCGCGGGCTGAACACCGTCTCAAATGATTCGAATTGCCGCGCTTGCCACGCCCGTCCGCGCACAAACCGGCGCAATGTTGTTCCGGCGATCGTATAATCTTTTCCCGATGCATTCGTAAAGAAATTTTGGGGAGGCGTCTTCGTGATGTCCGGTCCGGCAAAGTCGCGGAAATCTAACGGATCCGGCGAAATCGACCACTCCGCGAGAAAAATATCCGGATTCGTTATTTGCAGCCACATAGCGGCCCAACCGCCCGAAGAGTGGCCGCCGATGAAACGATCGTTGCCTTCAACGCGGAAATGCTCTTCCGTCAGCGGCATGAACTCCGTCAGTAGTGCCTGTTCCCAGGGACCGTTGTTCGGCGAGTCCGCAAACTCTGTATCGATGCCGTTGAACATGCCGTTCAAAAACACCACGATGAATTCGTGCTTTAGTGACCGGAACGGGGCCTGAACGCGCTCGGCCTCCGAAGACGTAACGTTGCCGACACCGTCGAATCCCTGGATCCAATATAAAATCGGATACCGTCGCTGCGGTGAGCGGTAGTATGAGGCGGGCAAAAGAACGTACGCGTCAATGCTGACCGGCTTTCCCCAAAACTGCGAGAGCAGCGTGCTCTTCATCGCTGCGTGCAAGTACGGGTCGCCGGCGCACAGCCCACGTCCGCAGAGCGCTAGGACGCAGAGTGCGACCAAAGCGACGAAGCGCCGCACCCTTTACCTCTGCAAATACCGCAGCATAAATGCATCCGCCGCCGTGTCGGCATCGTACCAGGCCTGCCAGCGCAGAAAGCCGTGGATTTCGTTTGGAATAATCAGTTCTTCGTAATGCACGTGCCTTAGACGCAAACGCTCGGCCAAATCTACGGTCTGATGGAAGCGCACGTTGCGATCGTCATCGCCGTGAATGAGTAATACAGGTGAGCGCCACGTCGAGACGTATGCCTCCGGGGACGAGAGCCATGCCGTTTTCAGAAACGCTTTGACGTTCGGCTGTTCGTAGCGGTGCAGATTGCCTGAATCATACCATTCCGGAAAATCCGTCCAGTCGTGCACGCCGTGTTGGTCTGCGCCGACTGCGAAGATGTTCGAGTTCCTCGCCAGCGCCATCGCCGTCAAGTAGCCGCCGTAAGATCCGCCGTAGATGCCGATGCGTTTCGGATCGACATTCGGCAACCGCTGCAAGTATTTCGCGGCCGCGACGACGTCGTTATATTCGGCAGCGCCCTGCGGCCCGGCGTGCGCGGGATATTGGAAATCGTGCCCATAACCGATACCCAAGCGGTAATTCACCGAAAGGACGACGACGCCATGATTGGCTAGATACTGATTGTTGCCGTAGCCGTAGCTGTAGTAGTCGAAGTAGTGCCACGTCGTCATCATTTGCCGCGGCGGACCGCCGTGGACAAAAATAACCGCCGCCCGTTTGCCGCTGTACCCTTTGGGCTCGAACAGCGTTCCTTGAATCGTCAGCCCGTCACTTGAACGGAAGGAGACGAGTTTCGGTACCACCATATCGCTAGCGGGAAAATTCGCCGGTATTTGATCGGCGTTGAGTTTGCGGCCGTTGTAAGCAATCGTGAACGGTTCGCGCGATCCGGCGTTCACATATGCGACGCCGTCTTGCACGGCGAGCGGCCACCACTGACTATCCTCACCGCGTGTCACGGCAACCGGCGCGCCGCCCGAAGCGGCAACGCGGAAAACATGGCGTCGATCGATATCGCCGGGCGTTGAACCGGCGTTTGCCGTGTAGTACACCGTCGTGCGATCCGGAGAAATCGCCGTATCTTCAACCATAAATGAGCCAGGCGTGAGCGCACGCGCCGCGCCGCCGTTCGCACTTACCGCGTAGATGTTCGGCCAGTTCGTCCGTTCCGAAATGAACATGACGCGATCGCCCGCAAGCCAGTCGAGCTGCGGCCCTTTGATCCCGGGAAACGAATCGCGTAAGCCCGTGCCGCTGTGCCATACTTCTCGCGCATGGCCGGTGCGCACGTCACCCACAAGAACGGCCCACGGCCGCGGATTACGCGCGAGCAAGTTTTGCGGCGGGCCGCCGGATCCGTGGAGTTGCAGATACGCAACGCGCGTGCCGTCGGGCGACCAGTGCGGCTCGAAATCGCGATTCGTCGTCGGCGCGAGAAACTGGAGCGGCGTTCTGGCATCGCGGAAGATCCCGATGAACGCATGATCGCCGCGCTCGGAGGTAAACGCCAGCGCCTTGCCGTCGGGCGAGTACGCTAGATCGCGGTCGTGACCGCGGTCGAAGAAGAGCTGCGCTGCGGCTTTTGCGCCGTCGATCGCCGAGGTCCAAACCGCATCGTCACCATCGTGCACGAATGCTACGGTGCTGTTATCCGGCGCAATCACGGGCGCATCGCCGTCGCCGAGCAGTTTCGGCGCCGCGGATCCGTCACTCGCAATGCTCATGACGGTCATGTGCGCCTGCACCGGTTTTAAATCGGGATTTGGCCACGGCCGCTGCGTCCAATTCGCGTCGTGCGATCCGCCGCGCACGTACACGACGTACTTGCCATCATCGGAGATGCGAAGGTTGGTCAGCTCCTGACCGTCGTCGATGCCCGAATCCCACAGTTTATGGGGCGCAAAACCGGGCGCGCTTGCGAACCATAGGCTGCGCACGCCGCGCTCATCTAGAACGTAGGCGATATGACCGCCGTCGTGCGAGGCTGTCATCTCCAAGGGAATCGGAAAACTCAACGCTTGGCTAAGCGAAAACAGGGCAGCAAGAAGAAAGTGCATGGACGCCTGTTCGTCAATACTCCGTTGACGTCCCCGCCGCGCGCCCTTTCTCCACCATCTCGCGTAAACGCGGATGCTCGCCCTCGATCGTCGTGATCCATCCCTCGAACTTCGGAACCGGTTCGTTCACGCGAAACAAAAAATACCACACGTTCATTTCTCCCATGAATTTGAAGCGTTTGCGGAAATCTTTTGCGAGGGATTCGTAGTCATCGAATGAGCGCAGATACTTTCGAAATCCGCCGTTCTCTTCGAGATCGACGAGCGTACGCGCATTGCCAATCGTTGCTTGAATCTTTTTGCGGCTGTGCAACACGCCGGCCGTCTGCATGAGACGGTCCACGTCCGTTGCGTCGTACATCGCGACAATGCGCGGCTCGAACGCATCGAAAGCCGCAAGATACGCCTCCCAGTTCTTCGCAATCGCCGCCCAGCTCAATCCGGCTTGAAACACGGCCTTGCTCATGACCTCCAGATAATCTCGCAGGGTGGGTTGCAGAATCTGGCCGGGGATCACCCACGGTTCGCTCGGTTCGGATTTCTTTTTTGGCATGCTGCGGCTGTTCGACGTCGAGGCCTTTAACCGCGCCCCCGCGAAACCCCATGCATGTCGGCCGCTGCACCGGTATCTCGCAGCGTGTGGCAGACGCTAATTTTAGCGCTTTTCGCCACCTTGGTCTTATCGTGGTCGGCGGTTGAACTTGCAACGTGGAATACGCAGTTTTCCGCTATCGGCTGGAATCTCTCGCCCACGGGAACGGTTTCGTACGTCACTCGGGGCGGTGGCGCGGCTCGCGCCTTCGTGGTCGTCGGCGACAAGATCAATTGGCCGACGCTTTCACTGCTCGGACGCGCGAACACGATTCTCGTGCAGCAAGTGTTTGCGGACACCGATCTCACCGTGCATCTCGTGCGCGCGGGGCGCAGCAGTACCGTCACCATCCGCGCGCGTCCTTGGCCCAAGGCCTTTAATGACGTCCAGCACGTCTCGCACCTCGTAAGCCAATTCTTCTGCCTGTTCGCCATTGGGCTCGTATATCTGCGCCCCACGCGGGTGACATGGGCGTTTTTGCTTTCAGCGCTGTTTTTTGCCTTACCGACGGCGCTCGTGAGCTGGGGCCATCTTTCACTGGCCAATTATTTATCTGCCAATTGCGGTTCTGCGCTCATACGCGGCATGTCGTGCGCCGCGATTCTCATCTTTATGTGCCGTTTTCCATCGGACCGTCCGCTCGGACCGCTGCGTGTGCTTGATGCCACCGCACCGTCCATCGGCGTCGTCGTTGCGGCGATCGGGTTGTACGTCACGCTGGATCTTGCATTCGCATCGACACAGCCCGCAGCGTGGCTTGTGTTCGCCGACCAGAGCGTCATCGACATCGCCATCACTGCACTCGCGCTTGCAGCGCTCGTAACGTCGTTCTCTCTTACAACGGGTAGCGATCGGCAGCGCGTCATTCCAGTACTCATGGCATACATCGCGTTTGTCGCAACGCGTACGGCAAGCCAGCTCTATCGTGCGGCCTACACCGACGCGACCGGTTCGGCGATCCTTATGGCGTTCACCGCCCTGGCTATGATCGCGCTTGCGGCAGCCGTCGCCTACGGCGTTATTCGCCACCGCGTGATCGATATCTCATTTGCGGTAAGCCGCACGCTCGTTTTTTCAATTCTTACCGGCATCGTGCTTGGATCGTTCGAACTGCTGAATTTTCTTTCGTCGCAATTTTTGCACGAATTCAGGCTCGCTGTGCTGCTGGAAGCCGCGCTTGCGATTGTTTTCGGCGTATGGCTCAATGCGCTGCACAACCGCGTCGACCGTTTCGTCGATCGGGTGCTCTTCCGCCGGCGTCATGTGGCCGAAGCGCGGCTGGAACGTGCGGCCAATACGCTCGGCCATGCGGAAACGTCAAAATTCATCGACGAAGCGCTCGTTGTGGAACCCCTCGAAGCGTTCTCACTCGCATCGGCGGCGGTGTTCCGCGACTGCGGCAATGAGATCTACGTGCGCACGTACGGCCGCGGTTGGGACGGCGCGCTGTGCGACCGGTTTACCGCCGACGATCATCTGGTCGTGAGCCTGCGTGCAGAGCTTGAACCGATTGAGATGAATTCGATTCGCTGCGCGCAAGGTGCGCTACCCTCGGGTCTGGAGCATCCACTGATCGCAGTACCGTTTGTCGCGCGCCACGAAGTACTAGGCTTTGCGCTATACGGCGGCCACAGCGGCGGCGAAGCCATCGATGCCGATGAAAAACGCGCCCTTATGCAACTCTGCGCGGCAGCCGCAGCGGCGTACGAGCATATCCACGCCGACGAACTTTCAAATCAAGCCAATGCGTTACGCGTCGAAAACACGGTTCTGCAACGTGAAACCGCGCTGCTACGCGAAGTGGTCGACTCCTTTCGGAGCGTCGAGAGCAGCGTCAAGACATAGCGCCGTTTCCTTTGGCGAGTACGCGGCCTGCGCCGCTGCAAAGATCAGGCCTGCCAATCCCAGCCACGTCGGCGCGCGCTGGATCCACGCCCCAAGCGGTTGATATCCGCGTATAGCTGAGAGACCGTACGCCCATGCCCGCTCGGCGAGATCGTGGCGTGCGAGCGGCATCGCGTTCAACTGCCCGGGATGAAAAGGCGCTTTCGTAATAAGGATCGCCGCGAAGACGAGCAACGCAGCGACGGCGCTAACCGCTACTGCCTTCACATTGCCGCCGGTGCAGAACCACGTAAGCGCGGCGATGGGATACAAAACTGCCAGCACCGTTGTAGGAGCCCAAAGCACATCTTGCCACGGTACTGCAAGCAACAGAAGGACTGCGATAAGCAAAGCGTTCCATCGACCCGGGAGCGTCGTCAATAAAAACACAAGCGGAATCGCAAACGCCATTTGCACCAGATGAATGAACGGACCGCCGATGAGTGCAAATGCAGCCGGCGTAACGATGAGAAAAGCGGCGTCGCCCGACATGCTGCGCAAACGCCACGCCACCAACAACCCAAACGCCGCGAGAAAGATGTACGAAAGCTCGCCGGCGGCAATCGCAACAGAGGCGGGCGCGAAAGCGAGCACGGTGCTGAGCGAATATTGGAAATCGACGCCGAGTTCGCTGCGAACGTGTGCAGGCAAGACCTCGACGAAATACCGCGCGTTCTCAGCGGGTCCAATCGCGGCGAACGACAGGGCAGCGAGAACAACGGCTCCTGCGGCCAGTGCAGCGCGTGCGCGCCTAACAAAGATCAAAACCGCCAGCCAAGCCGGTAAGGCCACGTGGGGTTCGATCATTGCGAGCGTCATAAAAAGCGCGCAAATGCCGTAACGCTGGCGCCTGAGGAAAAACGCCGCCGCGCAAAGCGCTGCAACGCAGATCGGCACCATCTCGCCGGAAACCAGCGAGGTCATTCCTAACGACAGCGCAAACGCGGCAACCACCGCGGAATCATCGCAGCGTGCGAGCTTCGAAACCAGCCACACCGCGCATGCGATGCTCGCGAGCAGCAACAGCTCCCATAGCCACGTAGCCACGCTTAACGGCAACAGCGCCAGCGGGTAGAGCACCGCAATGAAATAGCCCGGGATCGGCGCAGGCGTGGCCGGTACAAGCCGCTCGCAGTCAGCGAGCGGCCCCTCTTCGTATGGCGATTGATGCATGGCTGCGGCACGCGCGGCGCAATAGAAAGCCCGAAAATCTCCAGCGGGGGTGACGGTGCCCGCGTACTGCACCGTCGGGACGATTGCAAGAAAACAGAACACGAGCGGGATATGCGCGTTGCGAACGGTCCGCAACGGTGCGAATGTTATGGCGCGTTCACCGGTGCATCGAATGCAAGGGCGGCCATCATTGCAACGCCCGTTGGTAAAGCAGCCTCGTCGATATCAAACAGCGAGGAGTGATGCGGATGCGAAGACTCCGGACCTCCGCGCACACCCAGTGAGTAATAACACGCCGGAACGCGCTGCGCGAAGAACGAGAAATCCTCGGCGCCCGTAAGCATGTCTGCCGTGACGACGCGGTCGGGCCCAATCGTGCGTTCCGCCAGTGCGCGGGCGTACTGCGTTTGCTCCGCGTCGTTCACCGTTACCGGATAACGCCACAAATATTGAAAGTCGTATTGCGCGCCCATGCTCTCGCAACACGATTTGAGCACGCGCTCGATGCGCTCCGGCATTGAGGCGCGCACCGCATCGTTAAATGAACGCACCGTGCCTAGCAGTTTTACGTTTCGTGGAATGATATTGTGAATGGTGCCGCCGTGAATCGAGCCAATCGTCACCACCGCCGGTTCCAGCGGATCGATCTGACGCGAGACGATCTGCTGCACCGACGTAATGAAGTTTGCCGCGGTGTAAATCGGATCGACGCAGTCGTGCGGTGCAGAACCGTGGCCGCCGACGCCGTGCACTTCGATCTCGATCGAGTCGCTCGACGCGTAGAACGGTCCCTCGCGAAACCCGAGCACGCCCGTCGGCAATTTGGCGTTCAGGTGCAGTCCGTATGCACGTTCGAATCCGAAGCGTTCGATCACGCCCTCTTCGACCATGACCTTCGCGCCGCCGTAGCCTTCCTCGGCGGGCTGGAATAACAGACAGACCGTACCAGGCAGCTCCATCCGCCGGCTCGCGATCATCTCGGCCGCGCCCAGCAAAATCGCCACATGGCCGTCGTGGCCGCAGGCATGCATTTTGCCGTCGATACTCGAGCGGAACCCGTGGGCGGTTTCTTCGTGCAGCGGCAGCGCGTCCATATCCGCGCGCAGCATGATCGTGCGCCCGGGTTTGTTGCCGCGCATGACGCCTACGACGCCGGTCTTCGCGATATTCTCGTGCACGTCGTAGCCAAGCTCGCGCAGGCGTTCGGTGACGATGGAGGCTGTGCGGAACTCTTCAAACCCGAGTTCGGGATGCATGTGCAGGTCGCGCCGCAGCGAGGTGACATCGGAGATAATGGAATCTGGTACGGAAATTGACGACATTATGCAGGGACTTTTGTCGCACAGCTCGGATACCCTCGCACACCTTAGCGGAACACATTCAGTAACACATGCTCAAAGAACGGCTCTACGCGGACTACGCTGACTATCATAAGGATAGCCGAAATAGACGCGCTCATGCCGTAGGGATTCCGCTCATCGTGTTTGGACTGCTTGGCCTGCTTGCAAAACTGCATGCCGGGCCCATCGATCTGGCGGTTGCGACCGCCGTCGCCGTCCTAATCTACTACGCTTCGATCGACATCCGCGGCGCTGTTATCTCGGCCGTGTGCTTTGCGTTGCTCTATGCAATCGCAATACACGTTCCGTGGTCTACCGCGTTGGGAGCATTCGTCCTCGGCTGGGTCTTCCAACTTGTCGGTCACGTCTTGGAGGGTAATAAACCCAAGTTTCTTGAGAGCCTTACATATCTGCTGATCGGGCCATTGTATTTCTTTCAAGAAGTGTATGGGGGCTTACTGACGCCAAGGCGCACCCTTTAATTGCTTTTAACGTTGCCGCGTGGTAGGATTGCCGGGTCAAATCTGGTTTCGAAGTCCGTCGCAGTGTCCGTTTCTCATTGGTCCTAGGCGAGTCGAATCAGGCCCAAAAACCACGTAAGAGGAGTCTCGTTTAGTGTACGTTGATGAAATGCTGAACTGCGTCGATTGCGGACGTCAGTTTGCGTTCACCGCAGGTGAACAGCAGTTCTATGCCCAGAAGGGTTTCCAAAACAAGCCGAACCGTTGTCCCGATTGCCGTCAAGCGCGTAAAGCCATGCGCAACAGCGGCGGTGGCGGCGGAATGAGCGGCGGCATGGGTGGCGGCGGCGGTTCGCGCCGGGAAATGTTCCAAGCCACGTGCAGCCAGTGCGGCGGCGTTGCGGAAGTCCCGTTCCAACCGCGCGGCGACAAGCCGGTGTACTGCCGCGATTGCTTCCAATCGCGTCCGTCTTACCGCTAAGAACTAGCACGTAAGCAATGAGAAGAGCGCGCCGAACGGCGCGCTCTTTTTGCATTTCAGACTTTTTTCACGACTTCGCAGTATGGTGACGGCCCCACTTCCTTTGGAGGCTTCAATGTTCCAGTTGCGCCTTCGTTTCGTAATTCCGTGTGGTGTGCTCGCCGTGCTCTTTGCCGCATGCTCCGGCGGCACGGCACCTGCGCCGGCCTCGCCGGGACAAACTGCACAAACCCCAATGTCGCAAACGTCCGGAGCGCGCCCGGAGGCCGCGGCTCAAGCGCTGAGCGGCACCGCTTCGATCCTCAATACGCTCGATGACCGCCAGACAATCGGTTCGACCGTCGATCCGGTAACCGGAGATTCAAATCCATACGGCTTAGACGTCGCAAAAGTCACCGGCGGAAAGTTGACCGCGGGCGACTTGGTCGTCTGTGACTTTAACGATTCTGCCAACGTGCAGGGCACGGGCACCTCAATCATTGCGTTGCATCCCACGGTTGGCGCGAGCCCGCGACACATCGTCTCGAGCAGTTACCTTACGGGTTGCGATGCACTCGCGATGTCCCCCGCGGGACCCATTTGGGCAGCCGCGTTCTCTCACAACGACAATCCTATTATTAGCGCCAGCGGAATGGTGCTCACGCCGCTATTCCAAGGCCCGTGGCATCACCCGTTCGGCCAGGCCTTCGTGCCGCCGGTGAACAGCATCAGTGTTCCCGCGTTCTACGTTAGCAATGCGGCCGACGGAAGTCTCGTGCGCGTTGCCATTTTCGCGGGGCCGCGATTCGCTTTTACAACGATCGCGCACGGCTTTCCGGTGAACGGCGGCGCACCGGGCAGCATTCTGGGCCCATCAGGCTTGAATTATCAAGTTGCGGGCGACCGCCTGTATGTTGTAGACGGCACAAACAACGCGCTTTACGCGATCGACAACATCTCAAAGATCGAAGCAAACGGCTTTACGGTGAACGCCGGCGGCACGACGTTCAGCGGAAAGTTCGCTGCCGACGCACACGTGATCTATAGGGGCGCGCCGCTCAACGGCCCCATCAGCTCTGCGATTTTTCCGGGCGGAAATATCGTCCTCGGCAACACGCTCGATCCCAACGGCACAAACTTGATGGTTGAAATTTCTCCGTCGGGTCACTTGCTCGCGACAAAGAACGTCGATACGGGTGCTGCGGGCGCGCTCTTCGGCATGGTTGCAACCGGCACGTCCGCGAGCGATGTGAAGCTCTACTTCAACGATGACAACGACAACACCGTAAAAGTGCTGCAACCCTAAAGTCGTGCCCCTCCTAGCGCAGAGGCTCTGCCTGCCCGGAGCCTCTTTTTTTGCCCCGGGCGCAGCAGGCCTAACTCGCGGCCGGACGCGGCGCGCCGCGCCGTATCGAACGCACGCCGATCGCAAATGCCGCTGCAATTGCAATTGCCGGTAAGATTCCGATCAGCCGCGGTTGCTCGCCATTGATTGCGGTGCCGATTGCCGGCGCCAATATCAGCGCGACACTATTCACCGCATCGCCCACGCCCATGATTGCGCCGCGTTCGCGCTTCGGTGCGCGTTTGGAGAGAATAGCCATCAATGTTGGTTCTACCATCGAGGCACCCGCGGCCCATAAAATGATCACCGGGAAAAACCACGTGATATCAGTTACGAAATAAATCAACGCATAGGCGATAAACAGCAGCGCAAAGCCGATTTGTCCGACGGCTACATCGCCGAAACGCTTAGAGAGCGGCGTAACAACCCCCACGATGACGATGCCGCCCACAACGCCTGCGCCCGCGAGCAGCCAGCTGGCGTTGCGAATGCTCTCGTGTAACGAGCGGCTCAAATACAGACCGAAGTCCGCGAGCAAATACACCACTGCAAACACGAACAGAAACTGGCGCAGCAGCACGACGCGAACGCGCTCTTGCCACGCCGCGCGCAGCGATTGCACCACGTGCGTGGCCTCCGGTTTTCCACGCGAGCCCCACGGCAAGAGAAACAGCGCTAGAATAATGTTCACTACTTCCAAGCACGCCGCCGCCCAAAACGGAAGCTGGTAGCCGTAGTGTTCCATCATGCCCGATGCCACGGGACCAATGATAAACGCCGCGCCGAATACCGCCCCGTACAGCGCGTAAGCGCGATCGCGTTCGCGCGGATGCGTCACGTCGGCGATGTACGATTCTGCCGCGCCCAAACTGCCCGCACCGATTCCGGAAATGATGCGCGAAATATACATCCAGAATAAGCTCGGGGAAAGCGCCAGCATGACGTATCCCGCAAGCGTGAAGACCTGCGCGATGATGATGATCGGCTTGCGTCCCACGCGGTCGCTCGTTTTTCCCCAAAACGGTGCGGCTAAGGTTGCGCAAAACGCCGGAATGCTGATCAGCATGCCGACTTGCCAATCGTGAGCGGCATACTTGTGCCCGATGGCCGGCAGCAGTGGTATGAGCAGCGTATAGCCGAGCATATCCACGAACGTGGTCAAGTAAATCGGCAGAACTTTTGCGGGCAAGCCGATTCGGGAGAAAACCGTAGCCATTCGAGGCTCTACTTACCGTCGTTACGCGGCTTCGTAACCTTTACGTGGAAAAGCAAGCGTAACGGCGGTCAGGACCAGCACATTGCACGCCAGCGCTATCAGTCCCGGATTGATTCCACCGGGCCCGCTCGTTGAATGCAGCAGCGATGCTGCAACGGCCAGGCCCACGATCATCCCGGCAGCAACACCGTACGCGCTGATCCGGCGCCACACCAGCGACAACATCACTGCGGGCGCGAGCTGCGTGATGCCGTTGTAGTAAAAAAGCAGCAAGTCGACCAAATTTGCGTTTTCGAACAGCCACAGGATTAGTGCGAGTACAGCGCAGACGAGCACGAGTGGACGCACGTAGTTCATGTTGCCGACGACATTACGCGAGAAGATCGTCGCGGCTCCCAGTAACAGCACCGACGCCGGCAGCAGCGCTGCAAGACATCCCGCCGCAGCAACTAAACCGAGCACCCACGCCGGAAAGCGTTGTTGCAAGAGCAGCATGAACGATTGGTCCACGCTCTTGCCGGTGAGTCCAGGCGTGATTACGAGCGCCGTAAATCCCGCCAGCAGCACAAAGACGATCACGATCTGATAGAGCGGCATCAGCATCATGTTCCGCCGCACGGTATCGGCGCTGCGCGCGCTGAAGATCGATTGCGCGTTTGCCGGTCCCATGAAAAATCCGATACCCGTTAGCAGGACGGTGCTCATGTACCAATTTACGCCGAACGGTGCGGACCCGGGTTTGAGCAGCAGCCATGCCGGATGCAGCTCGTTCACCCGCGTAAACATCGCGCCGGTCGAGCCGAAGAAATGCAGCGGCAGGTAGATGCCGGCAAACAGCACCGCCAGCAACACGAGGCTGTCTTTGATAACGCTTGCCCATGCAGCACCGCGTAATCCGGCAGTAAAGACGAATAGCGCCATCAGCAGGAACGCGATGCTCACCGCCACCGCCGAATTGATACGCCCGTAACCTGCAATGGTCACGAGCGTTGAAAGCCCGCTCAGCTGGAGCGTCACGTACGGGACCGTGAGAAAAAATTGCAGCACGCCGACGCCAGTGCCGAGCCATTTTGCACCGTAGCGATCCACCAGGTAGTCCGGCCACGTAACCAAATTGCGTTCTTTGCCGGCCTGCCAGATCAGCGGAAGATAAAAATACGCGATGATGTAGCCGACCGTGCCGTACGCCATGATGTAGAACGCCGGCGCGCCTTTGCCGTACGCGTATCCCGCGGCGCCAAGGAAGGTGAAGCTCGTGTAGATTTCCCCGGCCAGCAAAATCCACAGCAAAAGCGCACCGAACGAACGCCCGCCCACGACAAACTCGTGCGGATCCATTTTGACGCGGCGCACGGCGGCGAGCGCGAAAGCAATCGTGCCGAGCACGATGACGGCGATCAGAACGAGCGCGGCCGAGCTCGGTGTCATCGTCGCTGCCGCAAGCGCTCGGCGCCGAAGAGAAACAGCGGCGTGGCAAGCACCCAGAAAATAACCCATGCAAGCAGCAGCGGCAAACCCGCCACACGCGGCTCATCGCGATTGACAATCAGCGGTGCGAGCACCAGCATCAGTGCCGGCAGAGCGCCCAGGGCGTACCGTGCCAGGGAGTTCATGACCGCTCAATAGTATTTGCCGCCCATGAAAACCTACGACGCAATCATTATTGGCGGCGGGCACAACGGTTTGGTGACCGCCTGTTACTTGGCTCGAGCGAAATGGAATGTGCTCGTGCTCGAGCGGCGCTATATCGTCGGTGGCGCCTGCGTGACGGAAGAGCGCACGTTCCCGGGCTTCAAGATCTCGACCGCCGCGTACGTGAACAGCCTGTTTCGTCCGGAAATCGTGCGGGATCTGAATCTCAAGTCGTATGGTTTTGAACTGCTCGAGCGCGATCCGGCCTCGTTTTCGCCCTTCCTTGACGGCCGCTATTTGATGCTCGGCGGCGCTCCCGAGCGCAACGTGAGTGAAATCTCGAAGTTCAGCAAAAAAGACGCAGCGGCGTATCCAGCGTACGAGGAGATGCTGCTGCGCGTGGCGTCGGTCATCGAACCGACACTCGTCAAACGGCCGCCGAACGTCGTCAAACCCTCGCTCACGGACTTACTCCAGATGGCGGCGCTGGGTTTTGACGTGAAGCGCATGGGTACCGGCATGGATGAAGCGCTCGAGATCCTCACGGGTGCTGCGCGTCCGATTCTCGATCGCTGGTTTGAATCCGAAGAACTCAAAGCGACGCTCGCTACCGACGCGATCATCGGCGCATTCGCAGCGCCGTCGATGCCCGGCACGGCATACGTGCTCTTCCATCACGTCATGGGCGAAACCAACGGTAAGCGCGGCGTGTGGGCGTACGTACGCGGCGGCATGGGCGGGCTTACGCAAGCGCTTGCGAACGCGGCAAAGGATCTCGGCGTCGAAATTCGCACCGAGGCCGAGGTTGCGAAGATTGTCACGAAAGACGGCGCAGCCTCCGGCGTCGTTCTGAGCGACGGGCAGGAGTTCTTTGCGCGTAACGTTGTCAGCAGTGTCGATTGCAATCTAACGTTCAACCAAATGCTGGGTGACGTGCGCGGCGAGTTGCCCGAAGATTTCCTCAAAGCGATCGACAGCATCAGCTACGAGAGCGCGTCGGCAAAGATCAACGTCGCACTCGAACGGCTGCCCAGCTTCACGGCGGCACCAGGACACGTTCCCGGTCCACAACATCGCGGTACCGTGCATCTGTGTCCCGATCAGGACTTCATCGAACGCGCATACGACGACGCTAAGTATGGTAAGCCGTCGGAGAATCCGGTTCTCGAATGTACGATGGCGTCGGCGCTCGACGACACCGTTGCGCCGCCCGGCAAACACGTCATGTCGATGTTCGTGCAGTACGCGCCGTACAAACTGCGCGACGGTGAATGGACGCAAGAGAAGAAGAACGCCTTTGCGGATCGCTGCTTCGACATCGTCGAGCAATATGCGCCCGGATTCAAAGACTCGGTCATCGATCGCCAGATTCTCATGCCGAAAGACATCGAGGAAACATTCGGCCTTACCGGC
>CAZERJ010000003.1:0-582 GCA_964514445.1 uncultured bacterium
AGACCACGATCGTTGACGGCGCCGGCAAGCCGGAAGAGATCAAGGGCCGTATCGAGCAGATCAAGCGTCAAATCGAAGAGACCGATTCGGACTTCGATCGCGAGAAGCTGCAAGAACGTCTTGCGAAGCTCTCGGGCGGCGTTGCCGTCATCAACGTCGGTGCCGCGACCGAAACGGAACTCAAAGAGAAGAAGCACCGCATCGAGGACGCGCTGAGCGCAACGCGCGCAGCCGTTCAAGAGGGCATGATCCCCGGTGGCGGCAGCTCGCTGATCCACGCCATCAAGGCAATCGACAATTTCGAGCCTCCGAAGACGAACGGTCATGCGGCAACGTGGGCCGACGAGAAGATCGGTATCGACATCATCCGCAAGGCGCTCGAAGAGCCGCTTCGTCAAATCGCATACAACGCGGGCTTCGAAGGTTCGGTTGAAGTCAACAACGTCAAGAACCAAAACGCGCCTCAGGGCTTTGACGCGATGAGCGGCAAGATCGTGAACATGTTCGAAGCCGGTATCGTCGAGCCGTTCAAAGTGACGCGCTCGGCGCTGCAAAACGCAGCCTCGATCGGTTCCATGATCC
>CAZERJ010000003.1:592-42493 GCA_964514445.1 uncultured bacterium
GACGGAAACCCTCATCGCCGACAAGCCCGAGCCGAAGAAAGAGCCCGCAATGCCCGGCGGCGGCATGGGCGGCTACGACATGATGTAATCTCGCCCTGCGAGATGCATTGCAAAAAGAGCGTGATTGCAAAAGCATCACGCTCTTTTCATTGCTTTGCCTAGGCATCGGCAAGCGGCGCCGGTAGCGCGCGTCGCAACGCGCTAAAAGCCCGCGCTTTCATATCGATGCCACTACAGAATCGTGTCACGCCGTTCGGCGATGTCGTCGCCCTCGCCGGGCGCGGCATGCTTACGGGAAATCGTGGCGTGTTGCACGACGATCGTAAACGAATCGTGCGGCGATGGCCGTCGCGGCGCTGGGTCGCGTGCGAGCACGCTCATGACGCCGCACCGGTAAACCGAACTTTTCTTCCTCGACGAACAGCGGCGCGAAACGTCTGTGGCGTGCCGACGTGGCAGCGTTGCCGGATGGTTCGTATATTCGCTCGACGGCATGGCGCGCGTCGTGTGGGGTTCGCAGCTTGCCGCGTGGACGGACTCGGGATATCGCGATCATCGCGACCGGCCTGCGCATCTCGAAGTCGAAGTGCTTACGCCCCCGGCAATCGTTGAGGTGCTGCGCTCGGGGTACCGCCCGAGGATCCACCCGACGCTTTAATCGCCGGGAAACGATTTCATCGGTGCAGTCGTAACTTCGTCTGCACCGCCGTCGTCGGCTTTGGTTCCAATGTCGTCGTTTTGCAGCTCCCGATCGCCATCTTCGCGCGGCTCGTCGCCGGAGATGTTGATGCGTTCGTCCTCATTCCGATTGCGTTCGTTCATACCCGAGCGTTGTACCCGCTTGCTGCAATGCGCCCCAGGCGCTCCGCTGCAAGCAGGCGCTTCCAAAGCGAGTACGCTGCAAAGGCGGGCATACTTAAAGATATGATTAAGCGTACTCTTTGGCCGGCACTCATGGCCGGCATCGCCATCGCCCTCGCTGGATGCGGCGGCGGCTCCGCGAGCAGCAACGCATCCACGACAAACACCGGCAACACGGAAAGCTCCGGCACGCATGCCAAGCAGATCAATCCGTTGCACAAATTGCACAACGTTATGTCCGGCAGCGTGATCAACGTCAACATGGGCGCCATGAACGGCTCCAAGCAAGACGGTTCGGCGAGCGTTACTCAGAAAGGCAAAACGCTGAGCGTCGCAGTTCACGTCTTCAACGAGCCGAAGGGCGCATCGGAACCTGCGCACATTCACAAAGGTACATGCAAAAAACTCGATCCGGTACCGTACAGATCGCTCAGCAATGTCGTTAACGGCACGTCCAATACGACGGTGACCGGCTTGAGCATCGCAGAGATCAAGAAAGGGCACTTTGCAATCAACGTGCACAAGAGTTTGAAGGATCTCAAGGTGTACGTCAGCTGCGGCGACTTAACCCCGTAACAATCGCTAAAGAAAAAGCAGAGGCGCCGTATGCAACGGCGCCTCTGCTTTTTCATTTCTACGATGTTACCAGTACGTCCACTGTCCGTTCATATCGCGCTTTGCCGAATGAATCTGCTGTGCAAGAAGTGCAGAGCTGACGGTTTTCTGGGCCGGACGCAGCGTGCGCATCAATCCGAATCCCTCGTGTACGAGCGTTCGAGCACGAGTGTAATCGCCATGTTGGTGCGCTAGTTCCGCTGCGACAATGAGAGCGTTTGCAGCGCGCCAACGATCGCCGCAACTCAGCGCGGTGCGCGCCGCATGCTCGGCGTTCTGCGATGCTTGCGCGTACAGATGCTCCGAAATAACATGCGAGTTCGCGGCCATCAACGCACCCGTGTCGGTGCACGCAGAAGGCGGACGGGCAGCCATGTGTTGTGGGCGCATTCCTTGCGGACTGCACGCACATAACAGTACGGCAGCAAATGCCGCGCCTACTTTGAGCGTGGAAGCCATGCCTTACTGTTCCCTGGCAAACCCCGTCGCAAACGGTTTCACCAAGTCACTAGTCCATTGAGACTATGGTGCGACTTTCGTGCGTGCGGTTTGGTGCACGCGCTCTTTCACCGGCTCGAGATCGATGCCTGAATGCACCAACATCCAAGCGGTCACCCATAATGTACCGATCGGCACAATGAGTTCTACCGCGGCCAGACGCGTGCTGGTGAAGATATAAAACAGCGCCGCAAACGTTACGAATGCCGCGTCCGCGTCCCGGCCGAACGCTGCACGATGTTTCCATACGATCCACAGCACGAAAAGCAACGATGCGGCGTAGAATGAAAGTGCGGCAGGGTAGACGATCAACGCAACCGACAGTAGCATTGCTAGGCACAAATCGCGGGACCGCGCTTGAGACACGCGACAGATCGTCGCGGCAAAGAGAACGATTGCCAGCGCGATCGCAACGTACGCCGGCGAATGCACGCCGGCGCGATAAAACGCGGCATACAGCGACTGATTCGTAATTTCGCTAAACATCACGCTCGTTGCGCGCGCAAACGGTGGTGAAGTAAAAAATTCCAGTACGTTCGCCCAACCAACGATCGCAATTGCGGCAACAAAGGCAGCGCCCAGTGAGGCGGCAGCACCGGACAGCTCGCGCCAACGCGCGCGCACCAGCGGGTAGAGCAAAAAGATAACGGCAAAAGGTTTGATCGTGCACGCTAGCCCCAGCCAGATGCCGCGCCGGACTTCATTGGCATCGCCTTCGTAGAGCACGAGGAACATGAGCAGCAATAGAACCGTTTGCGCAATGGAAACGGTCATCGCAACCATGCCGCATGCTACGATAGACAACGCGCATGCCAGAAAGCCGCCCAAGCCGTAATTGCTGAAGTAACGCCGCCAAGCGACCACGGCGGTTATGGCGATTGCGATAACGTCCAGCCCGTACCAGAGGGCAAGCCCGGCAGACACGGATGGAAAGATGCCGAACAGCGCTACCAGCGGAATCGTGAACGGGTAGTACGGGAAACCGACGTCAAGCACTTCGCTTGAGAAATCGGCGTCGTGCGTTTGCGGCACATGCGCCGCGAGTGCGTGATACGCCGAGGGAACATAAATCGCGTGCGAGGTTACGGCAACGCGGCCATAGATCCAAAAGCACATCGCATCCCAAAGCGGCGGGTGGTGCACCGAAACGATCGCAAGGCTCAGCAGCCGCCACGCAAAGAACACCAGCAATGCTGCGCATGCAGCCGCCCACGCAACGCGCACCGGTTTGCTCAAGCGGCTCCATACGGACAAACCGCCGAAAATCACAATGCCGGCCGCCACGGCGCCGGCAAATATTGCTATTGCGCGCATTGCTGCTTGCGAGCGCGCCGGCTTTGCGCGCCGCCGAATTGCTGAAGCGCAAACGTTTCAAGCGGCATGACCGGATAACTGCCCGTAAGGATGTGCAGAACTCTACGGACGAGATCGCGCTTGAGGCCCGGGTCTAACGCCATAGCGGGAAAGAACGATAGTTCGGGACAGTCGCGCGCGCTCAAGAAATCGAGAGGATGCAGCAAAATGGATGGCGGCGTACGCGTCAATGCGCACAGTTTGAGCGCCGTACGGAAATAGGCGAGGGCGAGCGCGGGTGAGATCGTCGCGATATACAGCACGTAACTGACGTGAATCGGTAAGCGTAGCAGCGGCATTGTCGTTACCGGGATTTCGTATATCGTGTGACCCGGCGACGAAATGCCGTAGGCGTGGTTCGGTTGAAAGCCGTCGGTAAAATGGCCGAATAAGTCGTACCGGTCGCTCAACTGCTGTTTTTGCAGCCGTGTCGAGCGCAAATAATACGCGCGCGCAAGCGGGCCGATAAACGTTGGCAGAGACGAGGCGTCATACAAGTACCCGCGCGCGGCGAGTACCTCGAGCAGCGTTTGCGACCTGACGAATCCGGGGCCGCGAAAGCCGTGAGGGCGGCGGCCCGTAACGGCCTGGATTGATTCCTCCGATCGCGCGAGTTCGTCATCGATCTCGGCTCGCGTGTGCCGGTGCATCCACGGTTCGTGATGAAAGGAGTGGTTGGCGATTTCATGACCGCAGGCGGCAATCGCAGAAAGTGCATCGCGGTTGCGCTCCAGTGCAGCGTCTTGCCCGACAACGAAAAACGTTATTGTAATGTCAAGATCGCGCAGCAGTTGCAGTACCTGCGGCACGAGCACGTCGAGATACGTTGGAAACGATTCCCAGCCCGCATCGCCGTGGGTTTTCATGTAGGACCACTGGTTGTCCAAGTCGAGGGAGAGCGCGGCGTTCATACCGCTATGGCGCTCCGCAATTCAAGTTTACTGAAAACTTCGTCCATGATCAGTTCGTTCGCCATTCTGTTCGCAAGCGAAACGGTTTCGTTCACGTTCAACGTGCCGTTGACGATGTGCGCGCTGTTCACTAGCGTAAGCCCCGGCACCGAGGTTCCGAGCGGCGGCAAGCGATCGGAATAATGCAGCGTCGGAACCGGCATCACGTACGGTACGCGCGAAATGCGGAACGCCCGTACGTGCTTGCGCGAAAAATGCGGATGCATGCGCTCTAGAGCGCCGATAAATAATGCTTCACATTCATCGTCGCTCATAGCGAACCACGGGTCCGACGGCGGAACGTATTTCGGCAAATAGATCAGCGATTTTCCGCCAAAGGTACGGCGATCGACCAGTGCCGTCATCTCGATAACGGCGGTGAATGGGACCCACGGCTCGGTGATATTAGTAATATAGTACGGCGTGAGCGGTACGTCGCTCAGCAAAGACGCGCAAATGATTCCTTGATACTGTACTCCCGCGCAAAGCGCACGCTCGTGGTCGTCCAGACCGCGGCAAATGCGCGACGCGAGCGGAGCGGCTAGCGTGACGATAACGCGGTCGAAGCGTTCCTCGCCGCCTTCATAGATAACGGCTAATCCATCGTCGCATTTCTCGACGGCATGAACCCGGCAACCGGTCTGCATGCGAACACCGTGATCGGCGAGCACGGCTTCAAAGCGCTGGAGAACCCGATCGTAGCCTGCTTGCACATAACCGAACAGTTCGCATTTTGCACCGTTGCGGCGCGCCGCGTACATGCGCACGATGACGGCCCAAATAAATGCGGCCGACGCCTCATCTGCGTACGATCCGAGCTTCGCACGCAAAAGCGGCAGCCACAGCTTCGTCGTTGTGCTTTGGCCGGAATGCGCCGTGAGCCACTCGACGGCGCTCACGCGCTCGAGCGGACGCCAGTCGGTGATGTGCGATGCCGTGATAATGGTGGAGGCGAGGCGGACTTTTTCAAGCGGCGAGAGCGGCGGAAACCGCAAAAAGTCACCGATGTGCGAGAGCGAATGCATCTTGCCGTCGACGAAAAAGCCGGTTTTCGTCGTTACCCAATGCATTTCCGAACTCAGTGAGAGTTCGTTGAGCAGTGCGCGTAGCGACGTGTCGGAAAAAAGCGTCACGTGGTAGTGACGATCCCACGTGACGTCGCCGAGCCGCCACGGCGCAGCAAGACCTCCGGAACGCTGCGCGGCTTCAAAAATCTTCACGTCGTGACCGGCCTGCGTTAACCGCAAAGCGAGCGTCATGCCGAGCATCCCGCCACCAACGATGCCGAAGCTTGCCATTATGCCACCGGGATGTGCTGGCGGACTGAGGAGCCGGCGATGTCGAAACGTGCAGCGCAGGCGCGGCACACAACATCACGGGCCTCGTCAACCAGCGAGTGAACGCCGCGCAGCAGCGGCTGCCCGCATACGCACGCGTAACCCACCGGCCGCGCCGGGTTGCCGGTGACGATGACAAAAGCGGGCACGTCGTGCGTGACGACGGAACCCATGCCCACCATTGCAAATCGTCCAATCGTCAAGCCGCAGCCGATGGTGGCCTGTGCGCCGATGGTCGCGCCTTCACGCACGAGCGTCGGAAGCGTATGCTCGTCCGGGTCAGAGGGCAAAAGGCGGCGCAAATCCGGCGTTGCGGCGCGTGGAAAACGGTCGTTCGTGAAAACGGTGCCGGCTGCGATCATTACGCCGCGCTCGATCGTGACGCCCGTGCAAATGTAAACGAACGCGTTGATCTTAACGAAGTCGCCGATGCGCACGCCGTAGGCGATGTAGGTTTTTTCGCCGATGATGCATTCGTCACCGATCTTCGTCGAGTGACGGATATGAACCGAATCCCAAATCGCCGTGCCGCGTCCAATCGTAACGCCGGGCTCGATAATTGCAGTCGGATGAACCGCCATGTCATATAGCCTCCAGCGAACGCGCGCCCGCGGCCGCCGGTATGTCGAGTTCCTCCTTGTGCACGCCGATGCGCTCCCAGCGCGCGCGTTCCAGAGCCGCATACGCCGCGCGTATCACCTCGACCGACGCAAGTGCGTCACGCTGCGTAATATCCAGTTCTTCTTCGCCGAGGATCGTGCCGGCGAAATTCGCAATCTGCTTTTTGAAGGCTTCGAGTTTGTCGTAGCCGTGTCCGTATGTGTGCCACTCACCATCGTCGAAGCGGCGGTAGCGCGATTGCTGCCATCCCACGAGCACGGTGCCTTCCGATCCGTACACGCGAACGTACGTGTCGAGCGCTTTGTCGATGCTCCACGACAGATCCGACGTGCCCATCACGCCGTCGTCGTTGTGCACGAAGAGACGAACCGTATCCTCGACGGGCAATCCCTGGAGACGCCGGCCTTCGACGACTTGAATATCGCGCAAATTGCCCAAAAAATAGCGCAGGATGTCGACCGCGTGCGTACCGTTGTCAATCAGAACACCGCCGCCGCTGACGCTCGGATCCGCGTTCCACCGGCCGTGCATATCGACGCGTGAGGTGAACGAGTTCTCAACCGATACCAGTTCGCCAACGCCTCCGGCACGCACGAGCGAGTACGCGTTGCGCACGTCGTCGACGTAGCGGAACTTCGAGGCCATCGTTAAGAGCGCGCCGCCGCGCTTCGATGCTTCCAGCATTCTCCATGCGGCGGGGACGCTCGTCGCCAGCGGCTTTTCGCAAAGCACATGTACGCCGCATTCCAGCAAACGGATGGCAATCGACTCGTGTGTTGCGGGCGGCGTGCAAACGATTGCGGCGTCAATAGATTCGCTTCGCAGCAATGCATCGACGGTAACGTACACTTTGGCATTCGAGCGCGCCGCCATTTTCATTGCAGCGATCTTGTGGACATCGCAGATCGCGCTTAGCTGTAATGCGGGCATTTGCGCGAACACCGCCTCATAGGTACCGGCGATGTTTCCCGCTCCGACGATGGCGAAGCGCAGCTCCCTTCTCATGCGAACACTTGCTCCCGCACTTGCTCGAGCGCCCATGATATCGACTGAGCAATGTGCATGACGTCATCGTAGGTGTAACGATCGTTCCAGGGGATCACCAGAATTCGTTCGAGCGCGGCGAGCGTTCCGGGGAAGCGCTGTGGGTCATAGTCGATCGCTTCAGGCCGCGCGAGCGTGAACGGATAGCCGCTCGAGCCGAACGTTCTGCGTTCTTGGAAGACCCGGCACATGAACGCAGGCTTTTGAATGTAGCGGGGGACGGCAACGATGTTGCGGTCTTTGAGCAACTTTGCAATTTCTATCACTGCACCCGGCGCTAGCGTTTCATCCGTGCGCACGCAGTACTTCCAGTAGCTATGCTCGGCCTTGGCGTAGATTTTCGGCGGAATGATGCCGTACATGGTTTCAAGCATGACCGTGAGCTCGCGCGCAAGGCGGCGCCGGCGCAGCACGATCTCCGGCAATTTCTCGAGTTGCGCTGCTCCGACGCTGCCGGAAAGTTCCGACATGCGGTAGTTGAGCGCGAGGAAATAATGGTCCGGATCGGGGTCGCCGTATCCCCACGCTTTGTTGATGAAAAGGTAGATGCGGCTCGCAAGATCGTCGTCGTTCGTCACGACCAGCCCGCCCTCGCCCGTAGTTATATGTTTGCCTTGTTGCAGGCTGAACGTTCCTATCGTGCCTATCGTGCCGGCGTACTTACCGGCGTACGTCGCGAGAAAGGCTTGCGCGCAGTCCTCCACGATTGGAATGCCGCGATCGGAAGCAAGCGCAACGATTGCATCCATTTCGCATGGATTGCCAAACAAATGCGTCACGACGATCGCTTTGGTGCGCTCCGAAATTCGCGCTTCGATCGCCTTAGCGGTAACGTTGCACGTGAGCGGATCGACGTCCGCAAACACCGGGATCGCGCCCTGATAGAGAATCGGCGCAAGTGCACCCATATCGGTTATCGGTGTGGTGATAAACTCATCGCCCGGATTCGGATCCAGCGCTGCGATTGCGCAGTGCACCGCTGCTGTTCCGGACGCACATGCATACGTGTACTTCACGCCGAGCATCTGCGCAAATTGCTTCTCGAGTGCACGAACGAAACGGCCCTTTGTGCTGGTAAGCGTACCGGACCGAAGCGCCTGCGTTACCGCCTGGATTTCTTCATCGCCAAGCGTACGACCCGAAGCGTCTTGGTCTGAGGGGAGATGCCTCATGAATGCAATCCTCGTTGCGGCCAAACGATGGGGCGTTCGATGATGCGTCCGCCGGCGCGAATTGCCGCAAACATCAATTCCGGCATCGCATCGATGCCGTCGCCTTCGAACTGTAGGCGCTTGAGAAAGCCGGTGCGGCAGGCACGCAGCATGCAGGTAAACGACACATACCGGCCCCGCGCAAAAAACGACAGCACGCGGTTGGCGATCAATCCGACGGCGTACCGCCAGAGCGGCCCGCTCGGCGCGTTGGCGCCGCGCATATACGGCGATGCTATTGCCATGTCGGCGCCTGTGCGCTCCAGCGTTTCAACGAGCTCCATCACGATCGCAGCCGAGCACGATGCGCGCCGGTCCACAACCACGGTGTAGTCCGTCCAAACGCGGCGGAACGCCATCCTTAGCGTTCGTCCGACGCCTTGACGCTCTTCCTGATGCAACACCGTCACGTTGTTGCGATAGCGCGCAAAATGCTCTGCGAAGGTGAGCGTATCGTCGCTGCTTGCGTCGTCGACGATGACGAAGCTGACGTCGTACGTTTGCCGGTACGGCGAGAAATAATCGGAGAAGCGCACCAAGTTTGCGCCAAAATACGGACCGGCGTTGCGCGCGGGAACGACGATCGCAATCGACGTCATGCCGTACTGCCCGGAAGCGCATGCTCGAAGCGCCCGGCAAAGTAGTCGCCGTAATCGCTGATGCGCTGATGATCGCGGTTGAGGACGATGCCGACCAGATTTTCTATGCCGAGCGCTTCGAATCGCGTTACCGCTTCGCGCGTCTCACGCTCACCGGTGACGTCGGCCGACACGACAAGAACGCTGCCGTCGGTCTTTGCGGTCACAAGATATCCGTCGGTCACGCAAGACAGTGCCGGAGTATCGACAATGACCATGTCGTACCGCTGCGATGCCTCAGTAATAATTTCGTCGAACACGGACGATTGCATGAGACCCACCGGATGCACGACGCTGTGTCCGGCCGCAAGCACGTCTAGGCTGCCCGATAATTGCTGGACGGCGTCGGAAAGTTTTGCGCCGCCTTCCAGCACGTCGCTCAAGCCCAGCTCGTTGCTGCACTGCGCGAGCATGTGAATCGTTGGGCGGCGCAGGTCCGCATCGATGAGCAGCACGCGCGGCTCCAAGTTCGACATTGCTTTGGCCAGATTGAACGCAATCGTCGACTTGCCGTCGCCGCGCGTCGGACTGGTCACGGCCAGCGTGCGCAGCCGGCGTTTGTTCTTGAGCTTCAGCGAAACGCAGAGCTGCAGAAATGCCTCGAGCGTCATCGACTGAAGCCACGGGAGCATGCGTCGATTGCTCGTCTCCAGTACCGGAATGCGCGCAAGAACCGGTAAACCGAAAAGCCCCTGGCCCGGCAACTCGCGCACCGTGCGCCTGTACATCTCCACACACGCGACCGTAATTGCGCCGAGCACGATGCCGACGATCAGCGCTACTAGAAGATTGATCTTCAGCTGCGGGCGCACCACCGCCGAGTCGGCATACGCGGGCTGAAGGATGCTGATGTCACTGATTGCCGTCGTTTTGGCAATTGTTGCTTCGTTATATTTTTGCTCGAGCGCGTTGTAGACGTCGGATGCAAGCTTCGCCCGCTGCTCCAGCGACGTGTAAAGCATGCTTTGCGAAGGCAACCGGCTCAGTGTCGGCGCCATACTGGCGCGCTGACGCTGAAGGAGTGCTATCTGTGCGTCGTCACCGTCGATGCGCTGCCGGTACTGCACGATCTGTTGCTGAAGCGACTGATACACCGGGTTGGGCGCAAGCGTGTTCGAACTGTCGATCTGTTGCGGCTGGCGCGCAATGCGCGCCGCCAAGTCCTGTTGTTGCTTGCGCAAAGCCACGACCGTCGGGTGCTGTTCGGTGTACTGCTCGCGGGCCTGCGCGAGCTGCGTATTCAGCTGCTCGAGCTTGGTGCGCATATCCGTGAGGACCGGATTGACGCTGATTTCGTGCGCGTTGTTGATCGTGGCGGGAAGCGAGGCGAGCTGCGCGGACGCGTTGCTCAGCAGGGCCTGCGCTTCGCGCCGATCGAGCTGCGCCGTATCGATTTTACTTTCGATTCCCGTCGCTTTGGCCACGACGTCTTGTGTGTGTGAGCCGGCGTCGACAAAACCGTTGGTGGCTTGGAACTGCGCCAGCTCGCTGCCCGCGCGCTCCATTTGCTCCTTCGCGCGTGGAATTTCCGTGGAAAGGAAACCTAGAGCGGTGACGGCCTGCGATCGAACCAGGTCGCGTTCGCGCCACATAAATGCGTTCGCAAACGCGTTCGCGATGCGCGCCGAATTCACGGGGTCTTTCCAACTGACGGAAATATTTAAGATCGCGGTATTGACCGTCGGCGTTACGGAAATGCGCCGCAAGAGCGCGCCCGGATCGATGTGCAATTTCAGCGACTTCGTAACGTCTGCGGCGACGTTCTCTTGCTGCGCGATCGTCGCCAGCGTCTCCGCCGACTGCACTCCGCTTTGCATGAGCAGCGCGTTCAAAATCGGAAGCGAACTGGGGTTGTCATTGCCGGTCGCAGGCGCCGGGTTTCCGGCCATCATGCGCACCGTGGTGGTGTAGGTCTTGGGCACGATGATGGTCACGGCACCGACCAGCAGTACAAAGCCGCCCACGATCGCGGCAAACAGGCGCCACCGGCGGCGCAGCGCGGAAAGAAACGCAGAAACATCGCGCCATTCGGTCGGCCCAGTGTTCTCAGGCGTTTCGACATCGGGCAATTGAGGATTGTACGGCGTAAGAGCGCGCATCGTGCAGCCATCATAGTCTGGCGTGCAGGCGGCGCAGTAGAACACGAGTGCCTAAGACCGGGGACGTTGGTAATGGGGCCCTGGCCACTCGTCATTCACGCACGCTGTGCGCGATAGTGATCACACACCATGTCGATACGCGCGGAGAACGCCGCGATCGGGCCGCTGCCGCAGTCGAGCAGGCGCCGCTCGCCTTGGACTTACTCCACCGGTTGGAGCGTTGCACTGCTCGTTTCAGACGTTGCAGCGTTCGTTTCGTCTTCCTATTTGGCCGCCGTCGTCGGCCTGGTCGGATTTCACCACTGGGCAAGTCCGGTTGCCGACAAGCGCATCTTGATCGCGCAGGCGATCTACGTTTGCGGGTGGGTGCTCATCTTCGAACGCCTGGGACTCTACCGCCGCTCGTTTGCACTTTCCATGAAGGACGAGCTTTACTACACGACCACGGCGCTTGCGCTTGGAACGATTCCGCAGCTGTTGATTTTCACGATCGTCCCGGCGATCAGCACGTCCAGAACGATGATCGCCCTGTCGTTGCCCTTCTCAATCATCTTGGTCGGACTGACGCGCACGATTGCGCACAAGATGCGCTCGTCGGCGTTCGGCCGGCGCCGCAGACGCACCGCCGTCGTCGGCAGAGTGGACCGCGTTGCAGCGGCATATTCTGCGCTTCAGCTGGGTGCGCCGGAAGATGCGCTCATTCTTGCGGTTTCCAATATGGACGACAGCACGCAGGAAAACGTCGAACAATTGCCGTGGTTCAGGGAAGCGATGGGGTGGGGGTGCGACACGCTCATTCTCACCGAAGTGCTCTCACCGGCGCTCATGCTGCCATTTTTGCAGGTGGCCGCGCAAAACCAAGTCCAGGTCGCCTTCGCTCCTCCACGTATGCGCCGGCATTCCTACCGGCTGATGATGCGCATGGAAGGGCAGCAGGTGTTGATCGTTCCGCAGCCGCTTCCGGCCTGCACGCCGCGTGCGCGGCTGCATAAGCGCATTACCGACGTCGCGCTCGCGACCATAGCGCTCATGGTCTTTAGCCCGGTGATGATCGCCGCCGCGCTTGCAATTTACATGGAGTCCGGTGCGCCCGTGCTTTTTCGGCAAGAACGCGTCGGACGCGGCGGCAAGGTCTTCAACATTTTGAAATTCCGTTCTATGCGCAAGGATGCGGAAAAGGATTCCGGTCCTGTGTGGGCTGCACTGGGCGACAATCGCACGACACGCGTGGGCGCATGGCTACGCCGCTTCAGTTTCGATGAATTGCCGCAGTTCTTCAATGTCCTCAACGGCGATATGTCGCTCGTTGGTCCACGTCCCGAACGCCCGATGTTCGTTGAGAAATTCCGCACGTCGCTCTCGCGCTACGACGAACGGCACCTGGTCAAACCGGGGATCACCGGCTGGTCGCAGGTGCACATGAAGCGCATCCTGCAGCCTTCGCAAGCCGGCGAGAAACTCAAATACGATTTGGAATACATCGAGAGCTGGTCACCGTTCATGGATTTGTCGGTGCTATTTCAAACCTTCGTCGAGTTTTTGTTCCATCACGCGGGTTAGCACCGTAAAGACGGCGAGCTGTCCCGCGAACAGTGCTAGGCTGCCGTACTGAACGATGAGCGTCGCAATCGTGACAATCGCGATCGTTTTTAAACTCGCATGCATGAGCGCCGCTATGGCGACGACGGCCGGCAATAGCCCCGGGATAAGGCCCGGCACTGCCAGCAGCACTGCAGGCCGGTAGCCCACGCCGTACTGCAGCGTGCGAAACATTTGCCGCAATGTGAGTATCAGCGGCACGCCGCGGTGCGTTGTTGCGCGCGTGCTGCCCCAGTCCAACGATGCCGGAATCTCGACGATCTTTGCATTCGCGCGTATGGCGTTGAAAAGCAGCTCGACGTTGATTTCCATGCGGTCTTCGGTGCTGCCGATGTTCCTGAGCGTGTACGCGCGGTACGCGCGTACCATGCACGTCGCCGTTGCATAGCGAGCGTTCATGGCGAACGAGAGAAACCGGTTTGCTTCGCGGCTGAGCACGCGGCGCAGCCATGGAACGTTGCGAACTTCTCCACCCCGCATGTATGCAGAGGCAAGCACGACGTCGGCATTCGAGCGGTCCAGTTCGTCAAGCAGCCGTGGAATGATCTGCGGGCGGTACGTCACATCTGAATCGTAAACGACGATTGCGTAGCCGCGCGCGTCTGCGAACCCGGTACGAAGGGCGCAGCCCAGCCCACGATTTACGTCATGCCGAAGCACGCGCACATTGGAATTCGCGGCAGCAGCGGCGCAGGCGAGTTCATACGTGTCGTCGCTGCTGCCGTCGTCGACGATGAGAATCTCATATGCGCGCGTTGTATCGTCAAGTAAGACGTGTATGACATCGCGCAGGTGCGCGGCTAAGCACTGGCCTTCGTTGAAGGCGGGTATCAGGACCGTAGCAAGCCCCGGTCGATCGGAGACCATCGTGCACGCATCATACGGCGCATGCCGGCCCAAAACAAGAATGGGAAGTCCTACCCGTTAGGCACAAGCGTTCAGCAGGTTAGGACTTTTGCTTTTCTGGTGCAGCGCGCGAGCGGGCCTATACTTGTGGTAATGAGCAATGGTGCGCGCGTCTGTATCATCATGCCGGTTTATAACGAAGCAGCGCATTTGCCGTTCGTGCTGCGCAGTCTGGAGATGCAAAGCTTCGATCGCGGGCGTCTGCGCGTCATTGCCGTCGATGGCGGCTCAATCGATGGCAGTGCCGAGATGATCGACGCGTGGATGAAAAACAACCGCCTTCAAGGATGCGTCCTCTGCAATCCGCTTCGCAAGATTCCGATCTCGCTAAATCTTGCGCTTGCGCACGCGAATGAAGACGAGATCATCATTCGCGCCGACGCTCACACGATCTACGGAGAAACATATGTCGAGGACGTCGTCGAAGCGCTTTGCCGGTCGGACGCCGAAGTCGCGTGTGTGGGAGGCGCACAGCTGCCGGTGACCGGCATAACGTTTGAACAGCACGTGATCGAAGCGTTGTACACCAACCCGATGGGTCTGGGCGGTGCCGGTTTTCGTCGAGGCGAGGACGTGCGCGAGGTCGATTCGGTGTACTTAGGAGCGTGGCGCCCAGGCGTTTTGCAGAAGGCCGGTGGATTTAACGAATCGATGGACGCAAACGAGGACGGCGAGCTTGCTGCACGTCTTCGCGAACGTGGTTTTCGCATCGTTCGCACACCGCTGCCGTGCCGCTTCATCATCAATCGCAGTTTGTGGCAAACGATCCGTCAGTGGAACCGCTACGGCTATTGGCGCGCAAAAATGTTGCGCCGTCATCCGCGCTTCGTGCGCTTACGGCACATTGTCACGCCGGCGGCAGCGCTGGCTTGCGTTGCGCTCGTATTCACACCGCTGCGCGCGCTGCTCGCGCTTGCGTTCGTTGTCTACGGGGGCGCCGTATTTCTCGGGCGTGGCAAGCGCGAACCGCTCGGCGTTACCGCCGCAACGGTGCTTTTTTTTCCGGTCCTTCAGTTTGCGTTCGCAGCCGGCATGTTCTCGGGGCTGCTAAGCGCGGCAGCGGTGCCGTGGCCTGCCGTTTCTTCGCGCGCGGCGTCGAGCGTGATCGAATCGTAGAGGGCGCGTGCCGTTTTCACGGCGTTGAATTCATCCGCAATTCGCTCGCGTGCAGCCTGACCAAGACGCGTTGCCAGAACAGGATCCTGCGCCAGGCGCAGGATTGCCATTGCAAAAGCGTCGGGATCGTGTTGCCGGATAAGAATGCCCGTCCGCTCGTCGATGAGTTCGGGGATACTGCCGATGCTTGTCGCGATGCACGGGACGCCGCACGCCATCGGTTCCATCAGCGCAACCGGGATGCCCTCGAAGAAATTATTGAGGTGCGGATCTTCGATGCTTGCCAGCACGATTGCATCGTACGATCCGCCGCGGATTTCGGCGAGCAGGTCGCCGTACTTTACAATGCCTCGCATCGTTACCCACCGTTCGAGATCGAGCTGCGCGATCAGCTGCGCGATCTCTTCGCGCAGTTCACCGTCGCCCGCAAGATCGCAGCGGAAATCGCAGCCGGCGTCGCGCACGCGGGCTAGTGCTTGCAGCAGGTCGCGATGACCCTTCATCGGATGTAAGCGTGCGGGGCATAGCATCGTAAACGCCCTGCGCTGCGCCGATGGGGCAGGTTCAGGCGGCACATCAACACCAAGATGCCCGATCCGCAGGCGCGCGCTGTAGCGGTGTGAGGTAAGACGGTCGAGTGCATCGCGGTTGCGTGCGGAGATGACACGCACGAACCGTGCGCACGCGATCTTTTGTGCCGTCAGATTTTCGCCGTAAATGTCGTGAGCGTGCGCGGTGATGCTCCACGGGACGCCGGTCATCAGATGAGCCACGTATCCTACCGTCGACGAAGTCGTAAGCCAATGCGCGTGGATGTGATCGATGTCGTGTTTGCGCACGTACGCCGCGACGGCGAGCGCTTTGGGGAATAGGGCGACGTTCTTCAGCTTTGCGGCGAGAGGGTATTTCCCAAATGCGATCTGCCAAAAGGCCATAGCCGTGCGCACGGGATGCAAAAACGCTTCCACAAGCGCCGGCGCCAAGGTGGCAGGCGATCCCGGCACGATGCGTGGCGTGCGGGCACCCAAAGTTGCGAACGGATCGTGCTTTAGTTGCGGGCGTGCAGCAAGAACATGCAGTTCGTCGCAGACCTGCGCAAGAACGCGCACCTCGGGAGTCAAGAAAGCCTCGCCCAGGTGTGCAAACGGGAAACGTGAGGTCAAGTAGGCGAGCTTCATGCTCTTCAGCATACCGTTCAGGTTTTTGAATGCGCATGGACGCAAAGCACCACGATGGACGTGGGACCTTCGACTGATCCGGGGACTTCGTTCCCGCGCAGGTCCGGGCAGTAGCGGCCTACGCGGCACGTGCGCCGCGGCGGTATGCTTTGTACCCGTGGTACGTGCGAGTTTCAGCCGCCCGTTCAGTCCGCTTCGGGCCCTAGGCGCGGCGGGCGGCGTTGCACTATGGCTGCTCTTCACCGCACTGTCGCTCACGCGCGAGCTTGCGCAGCCAACGAAATTCGGCATCGCCGTCTGTGCCGCGCTCATTTTGACGCCGCTGGTTTTAGCCAAAATTAGGCTCGTGCCGGCGTTGTTGTTTGCAGCATACGCCGCTTTGATACCGTTCACCGATCTGCTCGCCACGAGTATGGGTGGGTCGTTCACCAAGTTCGTCGGTATCGCCGCAGCCGGCTGCATCTTCGTTTCCATGCTGCTCAGGCGCAGGACGACTCCGCCTTCGGCAACCATGGGCATTCTCGTTGTACTCGCGCTGTACGCCGGCATAACCGTCTTTTGGGCGATCGACCCGGAGCGAGGGCTGAGCACGTATGGCGAATTTCTGAACTACATGCTGTTCTATGCGCTCGTTGCGTTCTATCCCGCGACCACGAAAGAGGTCAAGTTGATTGCCGCGACAGCGGTTGCCGGAGGCGTTGGAGCAGCATTAACCGGCGGATATTTGTTTTGGCATGCGCAGCATATTTCCGACGTACGCGTATACATGCGTTACAGCTCCACGACGTACATGGACCCCAACGAATACGCCGCTTCGCTGCTGTTGCCGATCGCGATCGCGCTGGTGTTCTTCGTTCGCTCTAGGATCGGACTGCCTAAGCTGAGCTACCTTGCGGTTTTAGCCGTGCTGTTAGCCGGATTCGCCGTAAGCGGATCGCGCGGCGTGACGCTGGGTCTGGTTGCGATGGTCATCTTTCTGTTCTTCAATGTGCGGCGCAAGACCGAAATGCTTCTGGTAGCGTGGGCTTTTATTCTCGTTGTGATGTCCAGTCCAATCGGTCAGCGTTTTTTCCGTCCCGATACGCTCACCGGTAACGGCCGCACGAATATCTGGACGGTCGGCATTGGATCCCTCAAGCAGTATTGGATGCTGGGCGCAGGCCCGGGCAACTTTCAGGCGGCGTTTAACCTGCACTATCTTTCCTCGGCGCATACTTTGCTGACATGGGGCGATATCGCCTCGCACTCGCTGTATCTTCAGAGCGCGATCGAATACGGAATCGGCGGTTTTGCGCTCGTGATGGCGCTGTGGTATTCGATCTTCCACGACGTCACTGAGGCGCAGTACGAGTGGCCGCTGCGATCGATTGCCCTTGCGGTTCGTGCTTCCATCATTGGGTTGCTCGTCGCCGGATTCTCACTCGATTTGCTGATGTACAAGTACACCTGGCTCGCGTTTTCGCTGGCGGCACTAGCGCGCTCGGCCTGTTTCAGACAGGTTGAATCCCGTAAAGACGCAACATATCCCTCGTCCACCGCGCCAGTGTAAAACGTTCACGCGCAAGCTCGCGCCCGCTGCGCGAGCGCGTGCACGTAAGCGCTCGATCGAGCGCATCGGCCAGAGCGGCTGCATGGCGCGCGGCAAACGGGTAGACGTCCTGTGCACCAGCGCACAATTCGTGGACAACGGGAATGTCGGAAGCGGCGATAGGTAATCCGCATGCGAGCGCCTCAACCAGAACAAAGCCGAACGCCTCGCGATCGCTAGCGAACGCGAGAGCATCTGCTGCCCAGTACAGCAACCTTGCATCGGCCACGCGCTCCAGCACGATCGCGCCCGGCAGCTCTTTGAAGAGTTTCTGATCTTCTGCGCTGCCTCCGGTTACCAGAACGCGAACGCCCGGCATCTTTCGTAACGCCTCTCGCACAACCGAGCCGCCTTTATACGGGACGCGGTCGAAGAACAACACGACGCGATCGCCGCTCGCTATCCCGAATGCTGCGCGCGCCGCTGCGCGTTCCGATACGTCTGCCGGACGAAACTGCGCGCAATTAATGCCGTTGTGAATAACGCGGACGCGATCGGCAGGCGCGTACCATTCGATGCACTCGCGTCGCATGGCTTCGGAAACCGTCACGAACGCTTCGACGCGCGAACCGATAGCGCGATACTTCAACAACGCCTTTGCTTTGAGCAACGCGGACGAGTGTTCGCGATGCGAATGCAAGTGCCAGAATATGCGCGCGCCGCCGTTGCACGACAGCGCCGGAATATCGAATCGCGTAAAGTGGGCGTGCACGATGTCCGGGCGGACCGCACGCGCTCGCGCAGACGCTTCGGCAGCGCTCCTTACTAGATGGAGTTCCGCGCCGCCACGCAGCAGTTCGCGGGGCCACGTGGCGTGCGGCACTTCCGAGGCGACGACCACGCAGCGGTACCCTCGTCGCGTCAGCGCGCGCGAGAGCGATTCGATTGCCGGCATGAAGCTGCCACCGGTTCGTCCGCCGAAATTGATGAGCTGGCATATGGTCCTCATAGGCTGCCCATGCGTTCGCGCAGGAGCGCTTTTCCGAGTTTTGCGTACGTGCGAATCTCACCCGGTGCCGGTATTAGGACGTTGAAAAGCGAGATGCCGGATTGACGAACGAAAAACGCTATCGCTACGGATTGACCAAGCGCATATGCAACGGCGGTCGCAGTGGCCGCTCCAACTATGCCAAACCGCGGCACTAAATAAAACGAGACCGAAATGCAAGCGACAGCGGCGCATGACGCACTAGCCAGCGTTATTTCGGGGCGGCCGAGCTTTAACGTAAAGTAGTTCGAAATCGGAGCTGCGAGCGAGAGCACTACAACGCCGACCATCAGCAAGCGCACCGCGGGAACGATCGGCATGTACGCCTGGCCGTAAAGCAGGCTCACGCCATAAGGTGCGATCGCTGCCGCCGCAATGGCGATGGCGAGCGATGTTAGCAGCGTGCCGCGAACGCATTTCGCCGTAAAGACGGCGGCGCGGGCGCACTCCATAGCCCCTACGTGCGGAGAGGTAACAACCGCGGGCACCTGGGTGACGATAAACAATGTATCTGCGGCGGAGACAGCCACAGTATAGAGGCCGAGAACGGCCGGCGTTGTCAGCAACGCGACGACGTAAAGGTCGCCGCGATAGTTCAATTGCGTTACGAGATTCGTCAAGCCCGCACGCAACGTAAAGAAAAGAAATCCGGCGAATGGCACCTTTGCGTCCGGTAATGCGGCCGCGTCTTTAACGAGAATCGTCAAGCAAACGGCGCCGATGAGCAGGCTGACCGCCGTGTACGAAATCACAGCGGCCCATGCGGTGCGCGAGAGCAGCAGTAGTACGACGCTCATAACGGCCAGCAGCGCTCCTGTCGAGAGCGCCAAATAGGCCGACTGCCAACGTATGCGCCGCGTTCCGACGGCATATCCCAGGATGATATACGGCGGAACGTTGGCAATGAGCAGCAGTACTGAAGGTACGATAGCCCAAGTGTTGTGCCCGATTTCCGCCATGGCGACGATCGGCAACGAGCCGCCGATCGTCAACACGGCGCCCGTGAGAAGCGCGGGCCGCAGAACGCCGCGCCCAGCATTCGCGTTCAGCATGAAATACGGCACCGCTTGAATCATCCCGGTGAAGGCAGATAAGAGCAGACCGGTATAGACCGTTGCCGGCAATGCGTAAAGACCCCGATCGTGTGGACCGAGGGAGCGCGCAAGCAAAATACTGAGCAGCAAAGCGAGGATCGTGCGGACGATCCGGCCGCTAAAGATGTGAAGCGCGTCGTAAAAGATGATCTTCAGATCGACGCGCTCCGCGCCGCGTTCCATGCATGCAGCGTATCGTTCAACCCTTCAGAGGTAATAGAGCCGGGCGTACGGGCGTTTTGATACAATGCTGGGCACAAAGTCCCAAATGCGGCACAGTGCATACGACTGCCAACCCGTTCCTCGGACTGATTCGAAGCACAGCCGCTCCATGTACGATAAAGGCGTGGGAAAGGTCCATCGTGCGGGCTTCATCGGCGCCGGTTTCATAAGCGCATTTCACGCGGCCGCATTACGACGCATTCCGAACGTCACGCTGGCCGGCGTTTACGATGTGGACCCGGACCGGGCGCTGCGCACCGCGAGCGCGCTTCAGACGCGCGCTGTTACCGATCTTCAGCAGTTTTCCGGCGAAGGCGTGGACGTTCTGCACGTGCTCACGCCGCCGGAGACGCATGCCGAAGTAACGCTTCGCGCTTTGGAGCTCGGGGCGCACGTTCTGGTTGAAAAGCCGCTCGCGACCGACCCCGAAGATTGCCGGCGCATTGGCGATGCAGCGCGTTCGAAGGGCCTGCGCGTCTGCGTCGATCATTCGCTGCTTTACGACATTCAAATACGCCGCGCTTTGGAAACCGTTCGCGCCGGCCGCATCGGGCGCTTGATCTCGGTACACATGCTGCGCACGGCGGACTACCCCGTCTACGAGGGCGGTCCGCTGCCACAGCATTACCGTACGGCGGGTTACCCCTTCCGCGATCTTGGCGTGCATCAGCTCTACTTGATGCAAGCGTTCTTGGGGCCGATTCTCGACGTGCGCGCGTCGTGGAACAGCATCGGCGGCGATCCGAATCTGGCTTTCGACGAGTGGCGCACCGAAGTATTTTGCCGCGACGGCGCCGGCTATGCAAACATCTCGTTCAATGCACGCCCGATTCAAAACGTGATCGTTCTTCAGGGAACACGCGGCATGCTGTACGTCGATCAGATGCGCATGTTCACCACGCGCCGCCTGGTCACGCCGCTTCCGAAGGCGGCTGAACGCGTGGTCAACGCGTACGCCGAATCACTTCAGACGATGGTGCAAGTCGCATCCGCGAGCGCAGGGTTCGTCACGAAAAGAATTCGACAGTTCCACGGCGTGCAAGAGCTGGTTGCCGATTTCTACCGCACGTTGGATAACGATCTACCCGTTCCCGTCAGCGTCGAGGACGCAACGCCGATCGTCGAGTGGGTGGAACGCATAGCGCGCGACGCTGATCAGGATGCCGCCGCGAAGGCGGTGCAGCGGCCGCCGCTCGCCGCGCAAGTGCCGGTTTTAGTTACCGGCGCCGCCGGCGCCCTGGGAAGCGCCATCGTCGCGCGCTTGCTGCAAAAGGGCGAACGGGTTCGGGTTTTCGTGCGCGGCCGGCACGACGATCTGCCGCAACGCGTTGAAGTTGCAACCGGTGATTTGGGCGATCCGGCTGCGGTCGATGCGGCCGTTCGCGGCGCGCGCATTGTCGTTCACGCGGGAGCCGCGATGAAGGGCGGCTGGAGCGCGCACAAAGGATCGACGGTTGTCGGCACGCAGAACGTGATCGATGCGTGCCTGCGGCACGGCGTGCAACAGCTGGTCTATGTCAGCTCGTTGTCGGTGGTCCAATGGGCCGGCGCTCGCCGCGGAGAGCCGATAACGGAGTCCTCGCCACTCGAAACTCGTCCTGAAGCGCGAGGCGCGTACACGCGTGCGAAATTGGAAGCGGAGCTGCTAGTGCGCAGCGCCGTAAAAAACGTTGGACTTCGCGCCGTTATTTTGCGGCCGGGCCAGCTGTTTGGCGGGAAGGCGCCGCTGCTCAACGCCGCCGTCGCGCGAAAGATCGGCAAGCGTCACGTAGTTCTGGGGGACGGAACGCTGCGGTTGCCGCTGGTGTACATCGATGACGCTGTCGACGCGATCATGTCTGCGATCGACAAACACCTGACCGGCGGCGAGGTCGTTCAACTGGTCGACCCGGCGCTTCCCACGCAAAACGACATTTTGAAACGCGCTGCCGGCCCGCAGGCAAAGATCATCAAGGTTCCGCGCTGGCTTGTGTTGGCAGCAGGTTGGGCGTCGGAGATTGCGTTTCAAGCACTTAAGCGGTCTTCACCACTCTCACGCTACCGCTTGCGGTCGGCACTGACGCACCGCAAATTCGCTAGCGAAAACGCGAAGCTGCTCGAATGGACGCCGCGGACGGGGGTACTGCAAGCGATGGAGCGTCAAACGTCATGACGGCGCGTCCTCTGCGGGTCCTTCACGTGATTCAGTCGCTCACCGGTGGAGGCGCAGAAAACTTTTTGTGCGCACTCGCGTCCAGCTTCGACGAGCGCAACGTCAACGTGGCGCTTATGTCGATCTATCCGACGAATGTACCGCTGTCAGCGCAAGCTCTGGCGAGAATTCCGGTATTCAAAATCGAGCGGCGGGGCCGGTACGATTCCGGCTTTCTCGGCCGAATGATTCAATGCATACGCGAGTACCGCCCGGACATCGTTCACACGCATTTGCACAACGGAAAGTACTGGGGCAGGCTCGCGGCGCTGATCGCGCGCGTTCCGGTCATTCTCTTCACCGAGCACAATCCGTGCGGCGAGCATCGGATTCTGCCCGAAATCGCTTTCGATTTGGTCATGAATTACTTGACGGCCGGAATCATCACGTTCGGAGAGCAGCAGCGCGCGCTTTTGGCACGCGCGGAAGGATTGCCCGCGAGCAAAGCGATCGTCATTGAGAACGGGATTGCGCTTCCCGCGCCTGCAACGTCCCAGCTACGAGAGCGCGCGCGTCGCGAGCTCGGTGTAGCGCAACACGAGCTCGCCATCCTCGTCGTCGCGCGGCTCATCGCGCGAAAGAATCAGCAGCTTGCGATTCGTGCCGTTGAGTGCTTGCCGGAGCGCGAACGCGACCGAGTGCGTTTGTTTATTGCGGGCTCCGGTGAAGACGGCCAGATGCTGCGCGAACTGGCCTCGTCCAGTTTCGCGCGCGACCGGATCGTCGTGATGGGAAACCGCCCCGATGCCGTAGATCTGCTCTACGGAGCGGATATTTTCTACATGCCCTCGCTGGCGGAAGGGATGCCGCTTGCGATGCTCGAGGCGATGAGTGTCGGCGTGCCGGTTTTGAGCGCGCCGTGGACGGGCGTGCGCGAGCTCCTCCGCGACGGAGAGCTGGGGACGATTCTGGCTGATTGGCAGCCGCAGACATCCGCCGCGGCCATACGCGCGTTCATGCAGTCTCCCGATGAATTCGCGCAGCGAGCCGCGCGCGCGCTGGAGTACGTGCGCGCGCATCACGACATTGCGCAGTGCGCGCGCACGCACGAACGGTTATATCAGGAGCTCGCCCGTGCGCGCGGCATTCGCTTCACCGGCGCGGACGCGGTCGCCGAAACAACGATCGCCAGACCACAGATAAAAATCGGATAGAGCGGAAGTGCTGCGGTTCGCGTGACGGAACCCATCACGGGATTGAGCAGTACCCCCACCGCGATCGCCCCGAGGCCTCCAAAGAATAGCGGCGCGCGCTTATCTTCGCGGATGGCGACGAAACCAAGGACTCCCAAGACCGGTACGACGGCCGCGATTTGCGAGTACGCAAGCATAAGCAGCGATGCGATGATCGCTTTAATGTACCACAGCCACAATGGCTGAGCGGGGATGTGATACCACACACGTTCGAGCTCGTAGCCTGCGTGAAGAATCCCGCCAAACCCGGGCGAATGCAGTAGTACAGCAGTCGCGGTAATCGCTGCCGCGCACACCACAGCACCGGCGCAAAGCCATGACGCGACACGTGCAGTTTTTACATCGTTGCGGTGCAGCGCAACCGCAAGTAAGCCGGCAGCGGCGCACAGCGGAAGATACGGTACAGGCCGTGTAAAACACAAAGCCGCCGCACAGACGACGTACGCGGCAAACCACTGAAGCGAAGGGCCTTCCACGAACCTGCACATCGTGTAGAACGTCGCGATCCATAACGCAATCGCGGGCATATCGGTCAGTGCCGCGTTGGACATTTCAACCACTTGGCGCGAAAAAATAAAGATCAAGGCGCCGATGAGCGCCGGTGCCGGTTCGACGAACCGGCGCAGCAAGGCGAACAGCAGAATCGCGGCAACGATGTACGACGCCATTGAAACGACGATCAGCGATTGAAAACCGTACTTTCCCCAGAGCAATGAGGCAACATACGGATAGAGGATGCGCGGCGCAAACTGACGCCAGTATTGCGGATCGTGGTTACCACGGAAGAGAAAACGGTACTGCGGGTCGCGCGAAACCGCCAGCGTCGCGAAGTACGCCTGAGAGCTGCGTCGTGCCTGAAGATACGGAATACCGTGGTACATCTGCGCGCGAATTGAATAGTTGTAGCTGTCCGGATTCCAAAGTGTCTTGCTCGCGCGAAGCTGGAGCAGCGCCATTGCCAGCGCTATTAGGACGAACACCGCTACGACGTCGACGCGTCTCATGCGCGCGCGTTCCCGTATTGTTGCAATAGGCGCAGCCGTGAACGGTAAAAAGTTGCATCGTACAGTGTGGTATAATGCCGGCCAACGTAGCGCTCAAGCACGTCGCAACCGAAATACACTTTCCCGGATGTGCAGTCTCCGGCTGTGATCAGCCATATGCGTTTACCGCGCGGCATGACGCGATGCAGCTGAACGTCGTCGCGAACGATGAATTTTGAGATATCGTAATCGGTAAAGTCGACCGCTGCGGGTACGGGTACGACGGCGTTCGGCCCGCGATAGTAATACGCAAAAGGCAGCGCGTTTTCGGCTTCAAATACTGCGATTGGCTCGCCGGGCCGTTCGCGGTCGCGGATCGCGGAAACCACGCGCAGCCAGTCGCCGGGGTTCGCCACCGCCCCGTACGTCTGCACGATTGCCGCGCACGATGCAGCCGTTACGATCGCAAACCACGCAAAGCCGGCGCGCGCGCGTAGCGCTGCCGGCAAAAACGTCACGAGCGCGAACATGCTGAGCACCGCCGCAACGAACAGGCCCGCCGCATGACGGTTCAGCACGAGAATGCGCTCGACGTACGTGACCAGCGCGAAGAGCAATGCCGCACACGCCGTCATCGCCGGCAGCAACCATTCGCCATGCTTTGAGAGCCGGTGCCGGCCGATAACGACCCCTGCGATTGCCGCCACGGTCAGCGCCGCGTAGACGAATCTAGCAGGCGCTATTTGTAACGGAAAAACGTAGTGCGCTAAGACGCTGGGCACGACGAATGCACGCAAGAATGAATCGGGCGGAACAAGGTCGCCGCGTGTGCTGCGCAGCTGATTGGGCAAGATGGCCAACATCGGCGCAAACGTTATCGCGGCGGCAGCTGCGCTGAGGACGTATCGCTTGAGCCCCGCGCGGCGGTACGCAAGCACGACGGCAAACTGCGCCGCGATCAAAAACGCGAGATAATATTCGGTGTACAGCGACGCGGCACACGCGAGCGCGTACAGCATCGCGGCATATCGCTTCGGACGTTCGCATACGAACGCGTCGTAAAACGTCAGAAGAAGCAGCGCCCCCAGGCACAGCACCATGGCGTACATGCGAATCTGCAAAGAGGCCCAGATGAAGAACGGATTCCATGCCACCGCAATAGTCGTGAGCCGTTCGTCGATGCCGGGAAGATATCTACGGCTTAGCGCGGGAACTATGAGTATCGCGCCAACAGCCCAGCACATCGAGAAAAGGCGCATAAAAGCGATTCCCGGCGCAATGTGCCGCCACGCCGCGAGCAAAAGAAAATACAGCGGCGCATTCAATTCGAACCTCACCGACTGCCCAAACGCATAGCTCAAACCGCGTGCCGTCGTATGCATGGTGTACGCTTCGTCTTGCCAGATATTGAGCACGGACGCGAGCGGCACTACGAGCGCCAAATAAATCGCCGCAACGACCCACGAAAAAGGAACGCTTTGTATGCGGCTAACCGGGACCGGAACGCTCGTAGCGGTCATGCGGTGATGTACGCGAACGCTTCGTCGCATGACAGCTGTTCCGTCGCCGGCATACGTCAAGTGTACGACCCGGCGCACGCGCACTCGTAGGCCAGGTAGCTCTAATACTTTAGTCCCTAGTGCACCGTGCCCAGCGACATGACATCAAAGTCACTCAGCCTGAGATTGCTTAGCAGCTGCATGTAATCGCTCTCGCGCCAAGGATTCGAGCCGTCGGCTGATTCGCCCAGACGTATGCCGAAATAGTTGTCGATAGCGCTCGTGTCGTCAAAAATGACGCCGTAGGTTTTCATTTGGATGCAAATCAAGTGCGCCTGCGGAAACGCTGCGGCATCGGGGCAAACGAAAGCGGAATGCAGGCGAAGGCGTGCGCCGTACGGCAACGGCGAGGTGCAGTACGATTTGCATGACATGCCGCCCGTGGCGGGCGCCACGTGCCCACCGACGGCCTTGTCCTCCAGACCTAAAACCATTGCGACGCTGTGAGGAATGAACGGGAGCGAGGCGTCTTCACCGAAATCTTCATTACCGAAAATCGGCAAATCGGCGGCCGTCGTGCCGTGCCACGAGTCCATCGCGTACTGATCGTTGAACGGGTGTCGCAGGTTGTGAACGAACCCTGCGTCGCTCCTGTACCGTGAACCGTCCCATGAGACCGATCCGGAAGTGTAGGTTTCCCACGTGATGCACGTCGTCGTGTTGAGCACAATCACGTGACAGTCACCCTTGCACGTGTTCGTCGACGCGCCATCACGGTGGTTCCATACTTGCCCTTCTTGGAAAAATGGCTCCGAAATGGGGATGGTATGCGGCGCCGGATCGTCGTTGTATGGATCGTTTGCGAATCCCCATTTCAAGCCTTGAATTCGTGCCATCATTGGGGAGCCGGAAACGAGATTGACCGCCTCGCTCGTCTCCGCGTACGCAAAACGCCCGGTGGGATACGCGTTCATGAGATTGCGGATAATGCCGGCGCTGTTGGGATCCACCGCATTTGAAACGTACGTGCTACCGCCTGTGATGAGATTCGTCGTGAACCAGTCGCCGGCGGCATAGATGGGGCAGCCGTAGTACGTGTATCCCCCGTGGGGATTCATAACGGCGCCGCCCGGACGAGCGATCGAAACTGTCGTTCGCGTCCAATGTGCAGCTCCCGCAGCCGCAAAAATCACCACGATCGCTCCTGCGGCGATCGTCGATCCGAGACGACGCCGGATCTGCACGGTGGTCATTACATCTGCATCTTACGCGCGCGCCCGTGCTTCGCGCAAGAAGAAGGCCGCGCGAGACGATTGCACCCATCAATCGTATCGCGCGGCCTATCGAATTTCTCCGCTTTTAGGTTACTGGATCGTTCCCAGCGTCATAACGTCGAAATCCGAGAGATGCAGACTGCTCAGAAGTTGCATGTAATCGTTCTCGTTCCACGGGTTCGTGCCGTCGGCCGAGTTGCCTAGACGGATGCCGAAGTATCCGTCGATATTCGACGTGTCCTCGAAGATGATGCCGTACGTTTTCATCTGAATGCAGATGAGATTCGCCTGCGGATACGACACCTTGCTCGGGCATTGGAACGAGGCATGCAGTCGCAAACGCGCTCCGTACGGAAGTGGGTGATTGCAATACGTTTGACACGTCATGCCGCCGGTTGCAGGTGCGACGTGACCGCCAACCGCTTTGGTAGGCAGACCCAAGACGAACGCGACGCTGTGCGGAATCGCCGGCAAGGAAGCATCTTCACCGTAATCCTCGTTGCCGAACATCGGCAAGTCGGCAGCGGTGTCGCCATGCCAACTGTCCTGGACGTACTGATCGTTGAACGGGTGATTGAGGTTGTGCACGAACCCGTTGTCGGCCGTGAACGTCGTTCCGTCCCAAGAAACGCTGTGCGACCAGTACGTTTCCCACGTGACGCACGTATCGGTGTTGAGCGTGACCACGTGGCAGTCACCTTTACAGGTGTTGGGCGAAGTCGTCGATCCGTTCCAAACGCGGCCTTCTTGGTAAAACGTCTTCGCGATCGGCATCGTGTGGTCCGGATCGTCGTTGTAAGGATCGTTGGCCCAGCCCCATTGCAGATTAGAAATCACCGGCTGTGCAACGGGCGGGTTGCTGTTCGAGATAAGATTTACCGTCTCTTCGGTTTCCGCATAACGGAAGGCGCCGGTCGGATACGCCGAGTTCAGGTTGGTGATGATCGCTGCGCTGTTCGGGTCGACCGAATTCGGAACGTAGCTGCTGCCGCCTGTGACCAGGTTTGTCGTGAACCAGTCGTTCGGCGCGTAGACTTTGCACCCGTGATAGGTGTATGCGCCGCTCGTCACCGGTGCACTGGTAGGCGTAACGATAGGCGTAATGATGGGTGTACTCGTCGGCGCATTCGTGGGCTTCGCCGTCGGTGCCGCGGACGGCGCGGGTGCGGGCGTCGAGCCAATGCCACTGCCTGCTGCAAGCAACACAATTGCCGCAAATCCCTTAGTCGGCGATGAGAGCGTTGCCCGCTCGGAAACTGCAGAGGTGGAAGAGAGAGATTGCGTGACGCCCTCATCGTTCCACACGCTTGTCGGACCGGTCCCGAGCGACCAGCCGGCCGAGTTCGTCCATGTTGCGCTGTTTTGCGAGGCCGGCATGTTCAATGCAATCGCAATGTCGTTCGATTGCGTTGGCGTCACGCTCGGCGTCGTGAACGACGTGGTTGCGCTCATATACGCATTCGCGTGCTGATCGATGCCGCGTGCATTCGAAACGTCCGCTGCAAGCCATACGTGTTCGCGCTGCGCCGCAGCCGTTTTGAAGGAATAAGTGTTCGTCTCGCCGGCCGCAACGACGTGCGTGAACAATTGGAACGTTGCATACGGGTGCGACGTATTGGAATCCGCTGCGGTCCAGCCTGACGGAGGCGTGTACGTGTTTGCTGCCCCGCCGCTTTGCCCGTTATTCGAAAACGCAACGACGAGCACATCGCCCGTTCCGGGCGCTTTTGCAAAGGAAACTTTTAGCGATGACGGAGCGTACGAGCTGCCGTTCGCCCATTGAACCGGCGTTGGCGTCGGAGACGATGCCGCAGTGCTCATTGCCGGGGCGCTCGCTGTGTCGCTCGGCAATATTGGCGATTGCGAGCCTCCCGTACCGCTGCAGGCCGCCATCACGGCGGCCGCCGTTGCAAGGAAGAGCACTCGAAACTGTGCCGGGATGACCTTTTTGATTGACATGCAGTCCTCGTTGAGCCCCTAGGCACGCGCCGAACTAAGCACTCACCTAGCTAGGGAGCGCACAGCAACAACGAATGCATTAGGGGCAGAAAACGTGCGCAGATCTATCTCATCCGCCGCACGATCTTACAAGTGTGAATTTGCCCCTGTCCGGTCTACGTCACCGGACAAAAAGCGCTTCCTTGCTCCTGCTGAAGACTAGCAACAAGCCAATCATATTGCTGAATAGAGTAATTGCGGGCAGGCTCCGGTTGTGGCGGATAACTTAGGTCTTAATAGCTACGCTCCTACACGCTTTACGAACAGTTAATTTGCGCCGTGTAAGCGTGCGCTCGCCAATGCGCGCGCTTTGGGCATTCCGATAGATACGGTCCTAGGCTTCCAGCCTCTATCAGTCACTGGGCGCGCGCGGCGTATGCTGGAACTCGCAGGCGTCTGCGATCGCAAACATTTATGATTAGACTTTCACGCACTCGCGTTTTCTGCTCGTTCCTCGTTGCATGTGCACTTGTTTCATGCCGCGGAGGTTCGAACAGCGTTGTGCCGCCAATTCTCATGCGCGGAACGGGAATCCACGCGCTCTCGACTGCCGTAGCACCGTCGGTAACGCAATGGAAAACCGGTTCTGCATATGCGCCGGCGTCAATTTCGATGTCGTTCACCGCTGCGCCGTCTGTAGGCCACGTACTCGTCATCGCATTATGGAACAACGGTCAGAGTACGGGCGCCGCAAATACTTACACCGCGCCGGCGGGATGGACGCGCGTTGACCAAAACGTCGCGGAGCCTTATCTAACCTACCAAACCTTCACGCACGTCGTGACTACGGCTGAGTCGAACAAGTATGTTTTCACGCCGGCTGCAGCGCAGCGCGAGCACGTCTGGATCGCTGCTGATGTCGCCGGCGCCTCAGGCGTCGATAGCGCGAGGAACGCGTTTATCAATAACAGCACCGTCTTCACGACGCCTGCGCTCACGCCGTCGGTAGCAAGCGAACTGGCCATCGCATTCAACTTGCCTGACACGCTAGCTGCGGTAACGTGGACGAATCCGGCCGGTTGGACTAAAGGTGCCGGGCCGACAGCGCCGTGGAGCGGCGAAGCGCTCGATGAAGCGTTATCGACTACGTCGCCGATCTCCGAAAGTGCAACACTATCAGCGGCAGCGACCGGTTTCGCAGCGATGGTGCTTCTTAAACCATCCGGCGTGCAGGCTACGCCTACTCCAACTCCGACACCGGTACCGACTGCAACACCGACGCCGGTCGGCAGCCCAGCATCTGTTGCACAATGGAGCACCGGCTCGGCATATGCGCCGGCATCGATCTCCCTTTCGTTTCCTTCTGCGCCGGCGCCGGGTGATGTTGTGATCGCGGCGTTTTGGAACAACGGACAGAACGGCGGCGCGGCAAACACTTACACGCCCGCTTCAGGGTGGACGTCGATCGATCTCGATTCGTCGGCGCTTTACGCAACGTATCAAGCGTTTTGGCACGTTGTGACGGCAGGCGAGAACAACGCGTATGTATTCACACCGGCGGCGGCGCAACGCGAACACGTGTGGATGGCCGCAGATGTTACGCATGCCGGTGGCATCGATCGAGCGGCGGACGCGTTCATTAATAACAGCACCGCTTTTACGACGCCGAGTGTTGCGCCGTCTCAAAGCAATGATCTCGCACTTGCATTCAACATGCCGCTTACGCAAAGCACCGTCACGTGGACGAATCCGGCCGGTTGGACGGTTGGGACGGGATCTTTCCCGCCCTGGAGTGGCGAAGCTCTCTACCAGCGGTTGTCTTCAACGTCCGCGGTTTCCGCAAAGTCAACCCTGTCGGCATCTTCTGTCGGATTTGCCGGCATCGTTTTGGTTTCGCCTTCAGGCGTCGCTGCATCGCCGACACCCATGCCGCCTTCAACGGTGGATTGGACGACGATGGGCTACGATATTGAGCGCACGGGTTACAACCCCACGGAAAAAACGCTCGGAACGGGCAGCTTTGCCACGCTGCATTCTATGTGGAGCGTCAACGTAGGGTCGGAAGAGGTCGCTGAGCCGCTGGTTGCGATGAACGTGACGGTGAGCGGCGTGAACCACAATCTGGTCTACGGCGGCGGCCAAAGCGGCGTGTTGTACGCACTGGACGCAGACACCGGCACAAAAGTATGGAGCAAGCAGCTCGGATCGAGCTCGTACACTTGCGGCAGCAGTTCTCCGGCGACGTTTGGTATTGAAGGCACGGGCGTCATCGATCGTCCTCACAATCGGATATACGTACCGGATGGCCAAAACCAGGTTCACGCGCTCGATCTCGCAACCGGGGCCGAAGCTTCGGGATGGCCGGTTTCGGTTGCGGCTGTCAACGGACACGATTTTATTTATGCCGGCCTCACCTACAATCCGGCCAACGGGTATCTGTACGCGGAAACATCATCCAGCTGCGACATCTCACCGTGGTTTGGCCGCATAGAAGCCATTAACACCGCTACGGCAGCGGTCATCGGAACGTTCTATCCGACGCAAGGCAGCAGCGGTGGCAGCATCTGGGGCGTCGGTGGAGCGTCGATCGATCCTGCGACGAACAACGTCTTTATTGCAACGGGCAATGCGGACGGTTCGCCGCAAAACTCGAATTACGCTGAACAAATCGTCGAACTTTCCGCCGACGTGGGCACCGTTATCGCGCACAACGCACCAACGTTGCCTAATAGCGCCGATGCCGACTTTGGCGCAACGCCCCTGCTCTTCCAGCCGAACGGATGTCCTGCGCTTGCCGCAGTCGTCAATAAATCGGGCGCATTTCTGCTCTATAACCGCAGCAATATCTCTGCGGGGCCGACGCAAACGATTCTCATGTCGATAGCGACGGATACCGGCGACTTCATAGGCGTCCCATCGTACGATCCGGTAACGAACTACGTGTATGTTGGATTGCCCTCGACCTTCGGAATTTACAAACCCGGAGCCGCCGCCTTTAGTATTCGAGCGGACTGCACGTTGAATCCAACGCCGGTATGGAATGCGGTGTTCGGACCTGACGGCGCTGTGCAAACTACGAGCGATACGCCGCGTTCAGCAATAACGATCGCAAACGGTGTCGCGTATGTCAGCGATTACAGCGGTGATACGACGTATGCTTTTAATGCGGCGACCGGCGCGCTGCTGTGGAGTGCATCGCTCGGCGACTATGGATTCGCCGGGCCCGTCGTCGTTAATGGCCGGCTGTACGTCGTCAATTTGGGCGGCACGCTCCATGCGTGGACACCTTAGCGGAGATTAAATGACGAAACGACGTCTGGGCACGCTGTTCGCCGCGGTAACGCTCGCTGCACTGGCTTCGTGCCGCGGAGGATCGCATGGTGTTTTACCGGTGATTCCCCAAGGCCACGCCGTTCGTGCGCTTTCAGCGGCTGCTGCCCCTTCGGTGACACAGTGGAAAACGGGATCTGCGTACGCTCCATCGTCGATCACGGTCAGTTTTGCAACCGCTCCGGCCGTGGGCCACGTGCTCCTCGTCGCATTTTGGAATAACGCGCAGACCAGCGGGGCGTCAAATACGTACACACCGCCCGCGGGCTGGGCACGCGTCGACCAAAACACTTCGCACGTGTATGTAACGTATCAAGTCTTCTCGCACGTTGTCGCGTCCGGCGAGGGCAACAGCTACGCCTTCACGCCGCTCGCCGCGCAGCGTGAACATCTATGGATTGCGGCCGACGTCGGCGGCGCAAGTGGGGTAGATAAAGCCGGCAACGCGTTTACCAATACCACGGCGTTTACGACGCCTACGCTTACACCCGCGCAATCCAACGACGTTGCGATCTCATTCAATCTTCCGGATACGACGAGCTCTGTAACGTGGACGAACCCGGCGGGATGGACGCTTGGAGCCGGGCCTACCTCCCCATGGCCGGGCGAGGCGCTCACGCAAACATTGTCTGCGGCAACACCGGTTTCCGAGAGCGCAACACTATCGGCCGCAGCGCCAGGCTTTGCCGGTCTGGTGCTGCTTTCTGCGTTGTCGGTTGCGTCGCCGACACCCACGCCTACGCCGCCACCGCCGACGCCGACCCCAACGGGAAGTCCGGTTACTACTACTGCACCGTTCGTGTCGCAATGGCGCAGCGGATCCGCATATGCGCCGCCATCATTGAATGTATCGTTTGCATCCGCTCCGGCAGTGGGCGACGTACTGCTCGTCGCCTTCACAAACAACGGGCAAAGCGGCGGAGCGCCGAACACGTATACGCCACCGGCCGGATGGACAGTCGTGGATAAAAATATTTCGCCGGTTTATGCAACGTATCAGCTGTTCTCGCACATCGTTGCATCGAGCGAAGCGAACAGTTATGTTTTCACGCCGCTGGCAGCGCAGCGCGAGCACGTGTGGATTGCGGCGGACATCGGACACGCAACCGGTGTCGATAAAGCGGGTGACAGCTTCATCAACAATAGCCCAGCGTTTACGACGCCGTCCTTGACGCCGGCGCAGAGCCACGATCTCGCAATCGGATTCAATCTTCCTGTCCACCAGGTAACCGCGACTTGGACCAATCCGGCTGGATGGACGCTGGGAGCCGGTCCGGTCTCGCCATGGAATAGCGAGACGTTGTATCAAGCATTGAGCTCGACCGCCGCTGTATCTGAGAGCGCAATGCTGTCGGCGTCCTCCGTCGGTTTTGCCGCGCTTGTTTTACTTACGCCGTCCAATGCGCCGCCGACACCCACGCCGACGCCGAGCCCCGCATTGGTTTATACTGATTGGCCGACGTTTGGCGACGATATCGCGCGCACCGAATACAATCCGCACGAGACGACGCTTACGGCCGCCAACGTCGCAAACCTGAAGCTCGCGTGGAAAGTAAATCTTGGAGCGGCGATTACCGATCAACCTCTCGTTGCTACGAACGTGATGATCTCGGGCACGCCGCGAACCGTGCTGTACATAGGCACCGAAGGTGGACAGTTTTACGCGCTGGACGCCGACACACACACAACGTACTGGAGTAAATCGCTGCCGACGACGAGCCCGGGCTGCACCGACCTTCCTGGAGGTGTTTTCGGCATCACCGGTACCGCAACGTTCGACCGAAGCACAAACCGCGTCTATGTCGCTGATGCGGATTTACAAGTCCATGCTTTCGATATGTCGACGGGTGCGGAACAAAGCGGCTGGCCTGTTTCGGTTGACACGACCTATACGCTCGATCATGTCTATTCAGGCCTTGCGTTAAATCCCACGGTTAAGCAATTGTATGTCGCAACGGCAAGTTATTGCGACAACGGCACGTGGCATGGCCGTATCGATGCAATTGATACGACGTCCGCAACGATCGCCCACTCATTTTTCCCTGGCGCGCCGTATGGCGGCGGGGGGATCTGGGGTTTGGGCGGGCCGGCGATTGATGCGTCCGGGAACGTTTATGTTGGGACAGGCAACACGCAGGGCGGTCCGAGCAGCTCTTCCGGATATGGTAAGCAAATGGTCGCGCTGACATCGGCTTTATCCGTTACTGCGGCGAACCAGCCCGGCATAGCTGTCGGCGATTTCGACTTTGGTGCATCGCCGACTGTCTATCAGCCGCCGGGATGCCCGCTCATGGTTAGCGCAAAGGCAAAAAACGGTGTGCTTTACACGTGGAAGGCCTCGTCGATTTCGTCCGGGCCGATCCAGTCGCTCGCCATGAACGTAAACACGGTGGACGGTCAGTTCATCGGAGCGACGACCTATTCTGCGGCGACACATTTGTTTTACGTCGGCGTCCCGAATGCCGTTGCACCATTTGTCGATGGTATCGTCGCTCTTGCGCCGCAGAGCGATTGTACGCTTGCGCTTGCGTGGCAACAAGCGGTGGGTCCGATGACGGTGAGCGGTAACGATAACGGTTCCATTACGGTTGCGGGCAACGTGGCATATTTGACCGACGGTATCGGCAACGAAGTATTCGCATTCAACGCGTCTAGCGGAACGCCACTATGGAATAGCGGTACGATCATAAGCGGTGCCACCATGGTGTCGCCAACCGTTGACGGCCGCGTTTTCGTTTCGTCCTGGGACCATTACCTCTACGCCTTTAGCTTCTGATGCATCCGGCTGCGCGCCACCTTACTGCGCTTGTTGCGATCGCCGCAATTGTCGGGGTGTTATACGCGCGCGTTTCGGGCGCTTGGTTTTGCGGTTACGACGACTTCAACGAGATCCACAGGGCAGCGTTCGTTGATGCCCGCAATCCGGCGGGCATGCTGACCACGACGCACTTCGATCCTTACATGTACCGGCCGGTAACGAGTGCACTTCAATATGTGACGTGGAACGCGTTTCATCACAGTGCAGTAGCATTTCGTCTTCGAAATCTCTGCATGCATTTGGTCTGCGTCGCCATGCTGTACGGTATGCTTTTCCTCATGACCGGTTCTCGCGCGGTGGCGTCCGCCACAGCGCTGCTGTTCGGCATCGAGCCGCTCGCAAACGAAACCGTTGTGGTCGCAATATGGACGAACGCCTTTGCTTACGCACTGGTGTTTACCGCGCTCTTTCTTTTCATGTACGCGCTGCACCGGTTACGCAGCGGCGGTCGTTACGAATTACCGCTGGCCGTTTCACTGATCGCGATGTTTGTGGCGATTTTCACGTATGAGCCGGCAATCGTGGGATTTGCGTTTATGCTGCTGTACGCGGCGATCTGGAGCCGTGCGGGCCCTGGGCTTCCGCGTGCTTACATCATCTGGATCGTCGCGGGCATAGCGATCGAGCTTGCCATTTTCATGGTCGCCCGTCATGCCGTCGTCACCGATAGAGCGCCGTTGAATTCTGCGGCCATCGTCCTGCGCAACGCGCTTATGTATGCGATAGCTCTAGGCTTGCCTGTAGATTTTGTCATGGCACACCGCATGTTCGGCACGCCGTTGCCGTCCGAGGTTCGTCTAGACAAGGCTCTTGCCGGCGCGCTGCTTGCCCTTGCAATCGCAATAGCGGGCCTGGTGGCGTACGTCGTGCGCCGGCAGGACATCGCGAATATTTTTACACCCGAGCAGCGGCGCACGATGCTTTTCCTGCTTGTCTCCATACCGATCGGCGTCATACCGCTGCTGCTCTTCCGCGAACACGCTTCCGAACATGACTTGTATTTTTCCGCCGCGTGGTACGTTGCGTTGATTTCTATCGTGTTACGGCGCTTAATCTCTGAGCGCGCGCCGTACGCGGCGTGTGTCGCGCTGTTTGCAGTATCGTTCGGTTCGGCCATTGGCGTAAGGAACAGTAGGGTGGAGCAGTGTGCCGGCATTGCGCAGCGCATCATGACGCAGTTACCCGTAGCGCGCTGGCAAAAAGGCACGTGGCACATTCGCCTTGCGAACCGGCCCGGCGCAAAGCTTGGCACACCGTACGGCATCTATAACGACACGGGGCTCATGACGCTCCAGATTCAGGCCAGCACGATTCCCGGAGCGCAGCAAGCTGTTCAGATTGCCGCGAACAACGACGCGGTCGCCGTAGACGTCGTCGATCCGGCGCAGATCGAGCAGGGTTGCGCGAAACCTGGAACATGCTTCTTCATCTCACCGTCCGGCAAGGTCATGCCCGCAACGATGCCACGCCGCAGCGCTGCGATGTTTAAACGTTAACACCGTAACGTTAGTTACAGTGGTTCATTCGAATGGCAGTTTCAAGCAAGCACATCTCCTACTGCGGGCAGTACGAAGCGACGATTGCTTAAACTCGCGGTTACGTAAACCAAACCCAGGCATAGGGAGAATAGCGCTCTGCGGCCTGCAAACTAAAAGAAGTTTCTTACCGTAACGAACACTTTCTATTCACTCTGGGCTCATGGGGCATTGGTGAAATGTCCGTATCTCTGTCACCCGTACGGGTTTTTATCGTCGAGAAGCAATTGCTTTTCGGTGCAGCGATTGCTCAAATTCTATCCTCCCACCCGAGCATCAGCGTTGCAGGCATGGCCGCCGATCGTGAAGCAGCAGCACTTACCGAAGCCAGGCCTGATATCATCGTCTTAGACATCGATTCGGAAGACGTTGACGCGGCCGTCGAATACTTGCATGCCGTCTTGCCAAAAAGCAAGATTTGCTTTTTGTCAATTAATACGCAGCCCGAGCTCATGCAGCACTGCATGTCGGCGGGCGCGGACGGCTACATCATTAAGGATTCGTCACTTCAGGAGCTCGTCTCCGCCATCAAGATGATCGGCGAGGGATGTAGCTACGTGGATCCTCGCGTAGCGGCAGCGCTGCTGCGCCGCCGGTCGGTGGCGAACCTCCCGTATCCGAATCAACTCTCACCGCGGGAGACCGAGATCATCCGCCTGATCGCGCAAGGCCTGTCCAACCGCGACATCGGACGGCGGCTCATCCTCTCGGAGAAGACGGTGAAGAATCACGTTAGCCGCATCTTTTCTAAAATGCACTTCACGACGCGCTCTCAGGCTGCGGTTCACGCAATTAAGAACGGACTAGCTTAAGGCACCTTTTCTTGACGGCGCGTACTGCGCGCAAACAGTGAGTAAACCGGTACGCTCGCAAGCAGGATCGCAAGGCCAATGAGGCTGTCCTGCGGCGAGCGTACGTACGTCACGAGAACGATGCACGCCGCGATGCAGGCGAACGCTGCCGTAGAGAACGGGTGTCCCGGCACGCGAAACGCCGGGTCTTCTCGGCCTGCTTGCCGATCGCGCCGGCGAAAAATGAATATCGCGATCGCCGAGAGCGTGAAGAACACGTAATCTACCGAGGTTACATAATTCTGAATCTGATCGTACTTGCCCGAGAGCGCGATAACGATTGCGGCAACGCCCTGTAGGGCGATCGCCATTACGGGGACGCGTGAGGCCGGGTGAATCCATGCGACCTGTTTGAAAAAGACGCCGTCTTGCGCCATCGCGTAGTAGACGCGCGGCGAGGTAAGAATTTGGTTGCTCATAAATCCGAACGTTGAGAGCATCACGGCGCCTGCGATGACCTGCGCGCCGCGCGGTCCGAGTATCAGTTGCATCACGTCGGATGCCGGCGTCGTCGTGTGCATCAATCCTGCCATGCCGAGCGCGCGCAGCGAGATCACGTTGACGAGCATGTACAAGACGACCACCACGCACACACCGGCAACCATACCGAATGCGAGCGTGCGGCGCGGATCTTTCAGCTCGCCCGACATGAAACTCGAGGTTTGCCATCCGCTGTACGCAAACAGCACAGGCACCATTGCAAATCCCAGCGCTCCGAGCAGGTTGATGCCGTTTTGATGATCGGTACTTGCGGTCATGTACGCCGCCGCAGGATGCACGAAGAATCCGGCGCCGATGAGCAGCGCTATCGCGCCGATCTTCAGGATCATAAAAAGATTCTGCACGTTACTGCCGGCGCGCACGCCTAAGCAATTGATGATCGTGAGAAATGCCAGCGTTGCGGCAGCGATGAGTTGTTCGTTCGGATGCCACGCGCCGTTGAGCCCGTGAAAGTACCCCGCGAACGTTACGGCCGACGCGGCTGCGCCGCCGCTTTGCGAGACCAGCAACAACGTCCAGCCATAGGCGAACGCGACAGCCGGATGGTACGCGTCGCGCATGTACGCGTAGAGCCCGCCGGTTTGCGGACGCCGCTGCGCAAGCTCGGCGAAGATGAAAGCACCAACCAAAGCGATGAGGCCGCCAAGCGTCCAGGCAAGGATAACCAGCCACGGCTGGCCGAGCCGTGATGCCACCACGGAGGGATTGCGGAAGATCCCCGAGCCGATGATGCCGCCCATAACGATAAGGGCCGCATCGAAGACGCCCAGACGCCGCGCTAAAGCCGGCTTTGGGTAAGAGCTGGTTATGAAATCCTTACGCATTTTTCTGGCGGCTCTTTCTTTGGCCACCACCGTCCTTCCCGGAGCGGCGCTCGCGGGACAAACCAACAATTTCTTCGGCGAAGTCGTCCACGTCTCGACGGAAAACGTCAAAGTCTACGATCCCAAAGCGAAATTGACGCTCAGTTTCGTGCTCACGCCGAAGTTCGATCAAGTCTTCTCGCAAGACGGCAAGACAACGTACCAGATGCGTTACTTGAAGGCCGGCCAGTACGTGCGCGTGGTGTACGATCAAAAAGCGCTCGGCATTCGTCACGCCGACAAGATCTTTATTCTCAACAACGCCAACAAAAAGACGGGAACGCAAATTCCTTCAAACATCCATTAGGCGAACTGCGTCACGCGCGGCCCGCAATGCAAACGCCGCACTTTACGTGCGGCGTTTCCTTTTTGCTTATGCGCCCGCGTATTCGAACAAGCGGCGTCGCACACGATAGAAGTTGCGGACCAGCGTTGTTACGACCGGCGGTTCGGGCAGCGCGCGAACCGCGCGCGGATACGCGTTATACGGAAAGAGCGCGCCGTACGGAAATCCCATGGACGCAAGTTCCTGAAAATACCCGTTGACATCGCGCGAGCGCTGGACGATCGCAGCCTGATCGATACCCTCAAAGGGCCGGTCGCCTTGCAGCACAGCGCGCGCTGCATCGATGCGATCCTTCATTGTTGCGCCGCCGAGCGGTTCCAAGAGCGCGTCGTCGAGAGCGGCAGTCATTTGGCGGTACGAACGCTTCGTATCGATCGTCACAAGACCGGCCCCATCGCTCAGTTCGGCCCGCAGCTGATCGGCGAGTTGCGCTTCCTGCGATGCATCCATATCGCCCGCCGGTACAAAGGCATGACGGCAATATGTCTCAAGCAGACGGCACAACCGCTCGCCCTCGCTCATGTCGGGCGCGTACGCGTGCAGGACGTCGCGACCGCAGAGCAGTGAACGCGGCTGCGGCCGCAGATGCCGAACCGCTCGTACGGACCACGGCGGCAAAATGAACGGTTCCGCTGCGAACACGCGGTAGCGTGCCGGCAGCCGCTCGAGCGGCGAGAAAAAGTGCCGGTTGTCCAAACCTACGCGGTCCGTGACGACCAGAACTTGCGCCAGGTCTCGCCCCGGCCGGCGCACCTCGCCCCAGCGGTAGACCGCGACGGCGCGCGGGCTGGCCAGCTCCGCGTAGCGCGTAACGGCCTCATCATAAAGGGCGTGATCTATAGTCGGACTCTCGATGCTGGTCATGCGCTCCTCCACTCTCAAAAATGTAGCAGCAGCACGGCCGTGCGCACGTGGGGCTTTCAACCGGGCGTGGACTAGGAAGAAGGGGCCCTGCGGCCCAGGGCTGACTGGCGCCCCGCCGAATTAGCAGAGTGCGAATCCGATTGCTAAAAGCGAGGGTTGTAACGGACGATGGATTTCTCCGACCCGATCCGCCGCCCGCGGCTGGCGCGATGGGAGCCGAACGCGGACGTCGTTATCGACGAGGCCGCTCGCTCTGTCGTGGTCCGCGTGGAACTGGCCGGTGCCGATCCCGATAGCTTGCGAGCGTTCGTGGATGAACGCCACCTGATGATCGCCGGCAGCCGCGCCCAATCCGCGCGCTTGCGCAGCGGCACGCTCGTCCAAAAAGAGATCGCGGACGGCGAGTTTTACAAACGTCTTTTATTGCCCGTCAGTGTCGAGTACGGTCAAGTGACCGCAACGTATGCCGACGGCATGCTCACTATCGCGTTGCCGATTGCAGCGCACGAATATTTACCGGTGCCGCACACCGAGATTCAAGTCATTGTCAAGAGGGTTCTCGTTTAGAAATGAATTCAATCGGTATTCTTCCGCTGCAAGACGCGGTGTTGTTCCCCAACACTGTCATTCCGCTTGCAGTGGTGAAAAAGCCGGGTATCGCGCTCGTTGAGGAAGCGCTGCGCGAAGGCAAGCCCATCGGCTTGACGGTGCTCGTTGATAAAGACATCGAGAATCCCGGGCCGAACGACGTGCACCGCATCGGCACCATAGGCACGATCCAAAAGATGCTCAAAGTGCCCGACGGCACGCTGCGTTGCATCGTTGCCGGACAGCAAGTGTTTCGCATCGATTCGTTCGAGCAGACCGAGCCGTACATGGTTGCGTCGTACACGGAACTGCCGGACGTCACGGGTTCTTCGGAAGAACTCGTGGCGATGCAGCGCAATCTGGCCGGTTTGTTCCAAAAACTGCTCGGCTATCTTCCGCAAGCTCCGCGCGAAATGGAGATGGAAGTTCAGAGCATCACCGATCCGAATTTCCTAACGTACTTCGTCGCTTCGACGATGCGTTTGGAAACTGCAGACCGGCAAGCGATTCTCGAAGAGCGCGACACCGCAAAGCGCATGCGTAAACTCACGATGCTGCTCACCAAAGAGCTGGAAGTCGTAGAATTGGGTCACAAGATCCAGTCCGACATTCAGCGCGAGATGGAGAAGAATCAGCGCGAGTTTTATCTGCGTCAGCAGCTGCGCGCGATTCAGGAAGAACTGGGCGAGGTCGATCCGCAGCAAGCCGAGACGAACGAGCTGCGCCAGAAGATCGAAGAATCCGGCATGCCCGAGGATGCGCGCAAAGCCGCGGACCGCGAGCTCGACCGGCTTTCGAAAGTGCCCCAGGCAAGTCCAGAATACAGCGTCATCCGCACGTATTTGGATTGGCTCGTGCAACTGCCGTGGGGCAAGGAAACGACCGACCACATCGACATCAAACGCGCGCGAGAGATTCTCGATGAAGATCACTACGATCTTGAAAAGATCAAAGATCGCATCATCGAGTATTTGGCTGTCGGCAAACTGAAAAACCGTTTGACCGGTCCGATTCTGTGCTTCGTTGGACCGCCCGGCGTTGGTAAGACGTCGCTCGGGCAATCAATTGCACGCGCGATGGGCCGCAAGTTCGTACGGTTGTCCGTTGGCGGCGTGCGCGACGAAGCGGAGATCCGCGGACACCGCCGCACGTACATCGGCTCAATGCCCGGCACGATCATTCGCGCGATCCGCGATGAGGGCACCCGCA
>CAZERJ010000003.1:42503-60352 GCA_964514445.1 uncultured bacterium
CTGCTTGAAGTGCTCGATCCGGAACAGAACAACTCGTTCCGCGATCACTACTTGGATCTGCCGTTCGACCTCTCCCAAGTGCTGTTCGTCTGCACGGCCAATTCGCTGGATACGATCAGCGGGCCGCTGCGCGACCGCATGGAGATCATCCAGCTTGCCGGTTACACGGAACTGGAGAAGGTCCAGATCGCCAAGCGCTATCTGATTCCCAAACAGCGCAAGGCGAACGGTTTGAAAGACTCGCAGGCGTCGATCAACGATGCGGCATTGCGCGCCATCATTACGGATTACACCCGTGAGGCGGGCGTACGTAATTTGGAGCGCGAGATCGGCACGGTGTTCCGCAAAGTTGCACGGCGCATTGCGGAGGACGAGAAGTACAAGGCGCGCGTCAAACCGGAGAATCTTGCGGAGTTCTTGAGCCGCCCACGCTTCTACAATGAGGTAAAGAAACGCGTCGCGTCCGTGGGCGTGTCAACAGGCATGTTCTACACGCCCGTCGGCGGCGACATCTTGTTCATCGAAAGCTCGACGATGCCGGGAACCGGAAAGCTCGTGCTGACCGGGCAGCTCGGTGACGTGATGAAAGAAAGTGCGCAGGCGGCAGTTTCGTTCTTGCGTTCGCGCAGCAGCGAACTCGGATTACCCGAAGACTACTTCGCCAAGCACGACATCCACATTCACGTTCCCGCAGGCGCGACGCCCAAGGACGGACCGTCGGCGGGCATCGCGCTCGCAACGGCGATCACCTCGCTGCTTGCAGGCATCAAAGTGGATCCGGACGTCGCCATGACAGGCGAAATCACGCTCACCGGTCAGGTGCTGCCGATTGGCGGACTGAAAGAGAAAGTGCTCGGGGCAAAACGCGCAGGCATCAAGAAAGTCATTCTGCCCAAGCGCAACGAGATCGATCTCGACGACATTCCGAAAGAAGTTCGCGACACGATGACGTTCGTGCCGGTCGAGGAACTCTCCGAAGTCCTCTACCACGCACTGGGCAAACGCATCATCACGCCGGTCGAGCTCGGCGAGACGGTGCGCGGCAGCAACGTCGTCCCGATGCGCGCTCGAAACGGCGCGATCAAACGCGCGCCAACGCTGCGTAAGCGCACGACGACGCGTTCGCGCCGCTAAGACTTCGGCGTGCGCATGCGCACGAACGGTTTGTGCAGGTCGGTGACATCATAGCGATATGTGATGTCACCGACAACTACGTACAGAAACTTACCGATTAAATAATTTGCTGCGCCTTGTCCTGGCGGCTGCACTTCAGCTTCATGGGCGCGGCGATCCGGATACAGGTCGACCGCTTTGCTTGGTTCACCGGCCGGAACGGAAATCGAATAAATCGTAGCCGGACGGTACTGATCGGCGCGCCCCCAGCAACACGCATCGTCAATATATGCCTTGCCGCCGACCGTTCCGAGGAACTTATGATCCATCAGCGGTTCGCCGATCAGACTGAAATCGGAAGTGCGTACGAGCAGCAGTTCCTCATGCAAGGCGGCGCCGTCGCCCCAGCCCTCGACGGCGAGCGTCGAATCACCAATCGACGTCATGTCGTTTATGCCTGAGATCGCTTGCAGTCGCGCTACCGTCCGGTACGAACCCGTTGCCGGATCTACAATACGCAGTTCGGCGGGCACGTTGACACCGGTGGGCAGACGTCGGGCTGCGCAAGCGACGAACAGCTTGCCCGCGGCAATCGCATGTCCTTCGGAGGGTGCACCCTCACAAAATGTTTTGTCCGCATACGGCTGCGGCTGGCGCACCGGCGCCGGCGCAACGAGTACCGGCGACTGCTGCGCGCCGGATGCGTGAGCGGCGCAGGCATGAAGAATCAGTGCCGCCGCAAACAGTGCGGCGCGTGCGTTATGCAATAGGCATTGCGTCGTAAGACGACAGCACTTGCGTGCACGTGTGGCGCGCTTCATCGAAGGTGTAAAAGGCGCCGATGGGATGCGCATACACGTGCAGCGTGATCGCGCCGGTGCCGTTTGTAACGCAGCGATGGAGGTGGACGTCGTCTTGGCGGTAATCAACGCCGCCGACGCCGAGCTCTTCGCGGCCTTCTAACGCAATGCGGGCGTAGCCCGCCGTTTCACCGGTGTCGATTCGCAGATAATTGTCAACTTTCATCGATCCGCCGGCTACCGAAAGCCAGCACAGTGCTCCGCCGTGGTCGTGAATCGGCGTAACGCATTGCGAATCCCAATGAATTGCCACGAGTTCGAAACCATCGCCGCGGTGCAACAGCGTGCGGCTGTAGCGGCGCGCCGGATCGCAGGCTTGCGGTTTTGGCACAGACGCAATCTGTGGCGCAGTTGCATGGAGCCAGCGAACGATCTCGACATCGTCTTCGCCGCGATGAAACCGGCGCAGGTTCTCGGCGAGCTGTTCGATAGTCGTGCTTGCGATCATGGCTTTGAAGTGTTCGCCTGGGCGTAGCGATCTCCCATTGGAGCCGGCAGCGAATCGAGCTCGCGCATAGCGTCGTCGTCCAACCGAACGCCCGCGGCGCCCGCGTTCTCTTCCAAATAAGATTTGTGCTTCGTGCCGGGGATCGGGATGACCATAGGGCTTTTCGCCAGGAGCCACGCGAGCGCGACCTGTCCGCTCGTGGCGCCCACGCGTTGTGCGATAGTTTCGATGCGGCCAGCGATGCGTGTATTGTGCTCGAACGCATCACCTTGGAAGCGCGGCAGCGTCGATCGAAAATCGCTATCGCGCAGTTCGGATTGTTGCAAGCGCCCGGTGAGCAGTCCACGGCCCAGTGGCGAATACGCCAGCAGCGCGATGCCTTGCGCTTCGCAGTACGGCAATATTTCAGACTCGATATTTCGTTCGAAGAGCGAGTACTCGGATTGGAGCGTTGCGATCGGGTGAACGCCTTGCGCGCGTTTGAGCGTCGCGACGTCGACTTCGGAAAGTCCGATTGCGCGAACTTTTCCGTCACGAACCAATTCCGCCATCGCGCCGACGCTTTCTTCCACGGCAACATCCGGATCGACCCGGTGCAGCTGGTACAAGTCGATGACATCGGTTTGCAGCCGCTTGAGCGACGCATCGCACGCCGCACGGATGTGTTCGGGCGTACCATTGCGCGTCATGTTGTAGTTCGTGCGCTCGCCTTCGACGACGATACCGCATTTGGTCGCGAGCGCAAATTCCGAACGCCGCCGGTGAAGCGCTTTGCCGACTAAAATTTCGTTCGTGAACGGCCCGTACATGTCGGCCGTGTCAAAAAGCGTGATGCCGATATCGAGCGCGTGATTGAGTACGGCAATGCCGTTCGCTTCATCGGGCGCGTCCATTCCGGAGCCGTACGCCCACGTTAGGCCCATGCAGCCATAACCGATTGCTGAAACGCGCTTGCCGCCGCGGCCAAGAGTACGTTGTTGCATTCGTCTATTCTACCTTGATTCCGGAGCCCTCGCGCACGTCGCCGATAAGCGCAAAGAACCCCGTGCCCATCGCTTGTTGAAAATCTTCGGCGCGATCGCGCGGCAGAGCGATAAGTAATCCGCCGGATGTTTGAGCGTCGGACAGTGCAGTGCGCACCGCTTCGGGAACGCTTGCCCTGAATGATGTGAAGCGAGCATGAGCTTGCGCGTTTTCAACGGAACCGCCGGGCACGATCCCTTCGCTGATGAGCTGCGTGATCGAATTCATCAGCGGTACGCGAGAACTGTCGATATGCATCGCCACGTGCGAGGCCTGCGCGATTTCATTCGCGTGGCCGAGCAGCCCAAATCCGGTAATATCGGTAGCTGCGTGCGCGCCTACCGCGAGCATGGCGCGCGAAGCGCGATCGTTGAGCTCGGTCATCCAAGCCACCGCAGGCTCAATCGCAGTTTGCGTAAGGCGCCCGCGTTTAAGGGCGGTCGCTAGAACGCCCGTCCCGAGAGGCTTGGTGAGAGCTAGGATATCTCCAGGACGGGCGCCCGCGTTCGTAACGATGCGCCCGGGGTGCAGAGTTCCCAAGACACTCATACCAAACTTGGGCTCGCTATCTTTGATCGTGTGCCCGCCGATAATGGCCACGTGCGCTTGCTGCGCGATCGCCGAACCACCGGCCAGAATCCGGTGCAGCACTTCCGGACCGAGCTCTTCGAAGGGATACGCGACAATATTGAGCGCCGTAATCGGCGTTGCGCCCATCGCGTAAACGTCTGAAAGTGCATTTGCAGCAGCAATGCGCCCGAAATCGTACGGGTCGTCCACGATGGGCGTGAAGAAATCAACGGTCTGCACGAGTGCGAGATCGTCGCTGATCTTGTAGACGCCGGCGTCGTCGGCGGTGCCGTATCCGACCAGAACGTTTGCGTCGGATACCGGAGGCAAGTGGCGCAAAACTTGCGTCAGCTCGGCCGAGCCGAGTTTACTTGCTCAACCGGCGCAGGACGAAAGTTCGGTCAGCCGTTTGCGCATCATGACCGGGGTGTTTTTCCGAATTGCCGAACAGCCTTTCTATGCGCAAGAATCTGCTGTTCATTCCCGGCCCGGTGACCGTCGCGGAGCCGGTGCTTGCTGCGATGAGCCGTCCCCTCATCGATCATCGTGGACCGCAGTTTGCCGCACTGCTGCGACGCATCGACGAAACGCTTCGCCCGATCTTCGGAACGAACCACGCCGATATCGTGCTGCTCGGCTCGTCCGGCACCGGCGGCCTGGAAGCGGCCGTTGCAAGTTCGTTCTCTCCGGGAGACACCGTGCTTGCCGCGCCCGTCGGCGTCTTCGGACGGCGCCTGATCGCCATTGCACGCACGTACGGCATCAACGTCGACGTTCTGGAAACCGACCTCGGCTCCGCGCTGGATCCGCAAGCGTTGCGCGAACGTTTGCAAGCACCCGGCGCCGAAAAATACCGCGGCATCTTGCTCACGCACAACGAAACCTCGACCGGCGTTCAAAACAACATGGAAGCAATCGCGCCGATCGTGCGCGAACACGGCGCATTGACGATTGTCGATTCGGTAAGCGGTCTTGGCGCAACGCCGTTTCTCATGGACGAATGGGGCTACGACATCGTCGTCAGCGCCACGCAAAAAGTACTCGCCGCACCGCCGGGAGCCGCGATGGTTGCGGTCAGCCGGCGCGCGTGGAACGCGATCGAGCAAGCGCGCACGCCCCGATTCTATTTCGACTTGGTCAAAGCGCGCGAGTTCGCCAAACAAGGCCAAACGCCATGGACGCCGCCCATCTCAATCCTTTTCGCGCTCGACGCTGCGCTTGCGCAATATCACACCGATGGCGCGGAAAAAGTCTACCACCGCCACGAAATGTACGCGCAAGCCATTCGCGCTGCATTCACCGCGCTCGATTTCGGCGTATTCTCACAGCCAGGTGCACATTCGCCAACCGTCGTTGCCGGCAATATGCCCAAGGGCATCGACGCCGCCACGCTGCTGCGCAAACTTCGCGAAGAGCGCGGCGTCGTACTCTCCGGCGGCCAACTCGAACTCAAAGGTAAAATCATGCGCATGGGCACGATGGGCGACGTCTCGCAGACGGACGTCCTGGGCGCACTGGGCGCCGTCGAAATGGCGCTCCTCGAATACAACGCACCCGTACGCGTGGGCGCCGGCGTCCAAGCCGCGCTGCGCGTGTTCCTAGATATGGCCGGCGGAACTAGACACGATGCCGATCGAACAGAGGCCGTAACAGCGGGCGCGCAAACCACGGCAGCGTCCCATTAATTTTCTCATCAATCGACGGATCCGCACGCGTAAACAACACAACTAACACCGACCGGTGAAAATCCCGCCGCACATCCCCGGATAACGGAAAAAACAGCGCAACATACAGCAACAACCAAACAAACACAGCGCCTTTAAGCAACCCAATCGCCGCACCACCCAGCTTATTCCCAAGCCCAATCACCGGAAGCTTCGCGACAACATTCAAAACGCGCGCAATGAGCATCACCGCGATATACGTTCCAAGTCCGACGAGAAACAACCCGATGATATGCGCTGCACCGGTTCCCACGTGCAACGCATTCGCAATCGGTGCATCAAAAGCGCCATTATAAAACCACGGCGTAATCAACGACAGCAACAACGCCACCGCACCGGACAGCTCCAAAATAAAGCCACGCTTAAACCCTTTAAGCGTAACGATGAGCAAGATCGCGCCAATGATAATATCCGGCCAATTCATTTTTTCACACTAGCGTTTTGTTGTGCGGGTTAGGGGTCGGGATGGGTTTTGAGCGGGCGAAGGGGTGTTCTCGGGAAATCTCCAACTTTTTCGCGCCGGCCATAGCGAACACGATGCGAAGCATTTGCGCCGAGCCAGGATGGCGTTGTCGGCGCATGGATGGCCGTTTCAAAACTTGTTTTCGCGCCAGCGGTTTCCGGAAGACACCGCCTTCGTCCGCTCAAGACCCATCCCGACTCCAAACCCACACGACAAAACGCTAGCCACGCAACACCGCGCCGAGCTCATCCTCAACGTCGCGCAACGCAACCGCAATCGCCGCATCAGCTTCCTCATCCGTAATCGTGGCATCGGTGCGCACGAGTGTCACACGAACGGCAAGGCTTTTCTTTCCTTCGCCAACTTGCGGACCGCGGTACTCATCGAACGCTCGCACATCGGTGCACAGCGGCCCGATCGCTTTGGCAATGACCGATTCGACGCGCGCGGCGGGGAGGTCAACGTCGCACACGAGCGCGAGATCGCGATACGTTCCGGGATACTTTGACGGCGGATGAAAACGCGCGGCGTGGTATTCGGGAATTTTGTCGAGGTAGACCCAGCCGCCGTACACCGGCAAGCGCACGTCGAATACGTGCGACATTCTTGGATCAACTTGGCAGACGATGGCGACTTCCTTGCCGTCGATCAGTGCCGCCGCCGTCTTCCCGGGATGCGCGCCGTTGCGTCGATCTTCAACCCACTCGATGGTGTGGTCGCCGGTAAGCGCGCGCAGCAGCACTTCGGCATCGCTTTTCACTCGTAAAAAATGCGAATCGCGCCAGGCCGGCTCGTCGAGCGGCTCCGCAGAAAAACCGAACATCAGCTGTTGCGTTTCGGATGGTCCGGTATCTTCCTGATGAAATACGTGGCCGATTTCGAATACGCGCATCGGCCGGTCCAGCCGTGCATAGTATTGAAGATGCGCCGGCGAGAGTGCGAAGCGAAGGTAGCGCTGATCTTCCGAGAGCGGGTTGAGGACTTCCATCGGCGCGAAACTCGGCGTGAGGCCCACGCCCGCCAAGCGATCCATGACCGATGCGCCGTGCAGCGCGACAGTGACGATTTCCTGATAACCCAGTGCCGCGAGCGTCTGCGCGATCGTGTTCTCTTGCAAGTACGTGTCGCTGGGAATATCGTGCGCAGCCAGTGCGGGAATTGCTTCCTCAATGCGGTCGTAGCCCGCCATGCGCGCAAGCTCTTCGATCACGTCGGCCGAGATCGTGACATCGCGCCGCCATGACGGCGGCGTCACGCGCAGCGTTGCGGCGTCGACCGGTTCGATCGCGAAACCTAAGCGGTCAAGATACTCCGTGACTTCGGCCGCCGAGAGATCGAAGCCTAAAAGCCGTTTTACGTCGCGCAATTTGAAGTTAATCGTTTGCGGCATTTGTTCTTCGCCCGCAATCGCAACGGCCGTTGCGCGCATGCCTTGATCCGCCAGCAACGCGGCGGCGCGTGATGCGCCCAGCATGGCGAACGTCGAGGGCAGCGACTTTTCGTTGCGCGTGCTCGCTTCGCTACGAAGGACGTGGCGCGCGCTCATGCGGCGCACGCGCGGTCCGGAAAACGTTGCAGCTTCCAGCAAGATCGCGCTCGTCGTGCCCCTCACTTCGGTGTCTGCGCCGCCCATCAAACCTGCGAGTCCCGCCGGTCCCGTTTTTGTGGCGATAACCAGATCTTTCGAGGACAGCTCGCGATCGTTTCCGTCGAGCGTCTGAAGATGCTCGCCTTCGCCGCCGTCGCGCACGATCAGCGTACCGTCGGGAACCAGGCCGGCGTCGTAAAAATGCAGCGGCTGGCCGGTCTCGAGCATGACGTAGTTCGAGATGTCGACCACATTGTTGATCGGGCGCTGCCCAGCCATCGCCAGACGCATGCGCATCCACGCGGGCGAAGATCCAACGCGCGCGCCTTCAAACCGCGCGGCGATAAAGCGCGAACAGTCCGGTGATTGAATCTGCACGGCAATGCCGCTGCCGCCTGGTTCCAGCGGCAGCATCCGCGGCGCACGCACCGGCAGCGCTTGGTACGCTGCAAGCTCGCGCGCAATGCCCAGCATCGACATGGCATCGACGCGGTTGCCGGTGATTTCAACGTCGAGCACGGCGTCGGCTAAGCGGAAATATTCGACGACATCCGATCCTAATGGAACGTCGGGCTCGAGCTGCATGATGCCGTCTTCAAACCATTCGGGCGGCAGCGCAAGCTCGTTCGCGGAAACCATCATCCCTTGCGATTCGACTCCGCGCATCTTGCGCGGTTCGATCTTCAAATGCGGCAGCTGCGCTCCAATGAGTGCAACGGGGATCGTTTGTCCCTGCGCAACATTTGTCGCTGCCGTTGCAATCGTGAGCGGCGCACCGTTACCGATGTCGATCTTGCCGACTTGTAGCCGGTCCGCATTCGGGTGCTTCTCGAGTTCAACGATCCGTCCCGTAACAACGCCCGTGATCGTCGGCCGTTCGCTAATCGCTTCGACGGGAAAGCCCAGTTCGGCCAGCATCTCCGCGACGCGATACGGATCCGACGGCACATCGACGTATTCGCGCAGCCATCCAAGTGGAACTAACATCAGTTTACCACGCTAATTGATTGAGGAACGACGGATCGTTTTCGTAGAAACGCCGGATGTCGTCGATATCGTAGCGCACGAGCGCCATGCGTTCCACGCCGAAGCCGAACGCCCAGCCCGAATACACATCCGGATCGTAATCCATTTTGCGCAAGACGTTGGGATGCACCATGCCGGATCCGCCAAGCTCGATCCATTTCGATCCGCCGCACATGCGGCATTCGCCGCCTGCACCTTCGCACAGCGGGCATGTTGTATCAACTTCCGCGCTCGGTTCGGTAAACGGAAAAAATGACGGGCGGAAGCGCACTTGTTGCGTGGGACCGAACAGCTCGCGGCACATGCCGGTGAGCATGCCTTTGAGATGCCCAAAGTGCACGTTTTCCGCAACGAGCAGACCTTCGATCTGCGTGAACTGAAAGTGATGACGCGCATCGACGGCGTCGCGGCGGTAGCATCGTCCGGGAACGACAACCGCGACCGGCGGACGGAATTGTTCCATCGTGCGGATCTGCATCGGCGAAGTATGTGGGCGAAGCAGCAATGTATCGGTTATGAAAAATGAATCGAAGCCTTCACGCGCGGGATGATCCGCCGGAATATTGAGAGCGTCGAAGTTGTAATACTCGGGCTCGATCTCCGGGCCCAGCACGACGGCAAAACCGTGCCGCTGAAAATACCGGCAGACGTCATCGGTGACACGGCGGACCGGATGGATGGTGCCGATAGCGCGCGGACTCGCGGGAAAGGTAACGTCGATTTTTTGCGAGAGCTGCTCGTCGAACGCGCGCGCCTGCAAGCTTCGCTGCGCTTGTTCTAACGCCACTTCGAGCTGCGCGACGGTTTCATTGATCAGTTTGCCGGCCTGCGGCCGCTCTGCTGCGGGCAATTGACCGATACCGCGGCGTATCAACGTGACCTCGCCGCTGCGGCCCAGAAAGCGGACGCGCAGATCTTCGAGTTCTTTTTCCGTTTCGATCGTTCGGGCAGCGTGCGTGAACCTCGCTTGCAGCTCTGCGAGGCTGGTTTCCAACTGGCTGGGCATCGGTGGACTATGTTGCTCCATCACGGCGTGGCGTGCCTTCGAAAGAAAAAGCGCCCGAGTCATTCAGGCGCTTTTGGTATTCTTTTAGGCCAGGTTACGTGGGCGCCGGCGCCGGATGTAACTGCCGGTATATCAGGTAGGCGTTGATCGATCCGGTGTCTCTGAACAGTTTCCAAAAGAAGTCGGAGGTCGCCATCGGCTCTGTCGGTCTCCTTTGCTACGTTTGCTGGCCGCATGTCCGCCATGCGAATGGAGGCAGTATACCATGCGACTTTTTCCTATGGTAGTCTTGACTTTTTCTCGTCTGCGCACTGTATTGACAAGCCCAAATGGGAAGGCTTTTTCAGGGGCTTGACGGCCGGCGCTTGGTCGCCTCGTAGAAGGCGATGCTGCCCGCGATGCCCGCGTTCAGGCTTTCGGCTAGACCCGCCATCGGAATCGCCGCAAGATGCGTGCACATGCGCGCCCACTCGCCGAGGCCCTGCCGCTCGCTGCCAACGACGATCGTGCACCCGTCGCGCCACGGGACGCTCGCGATTGGCTCGCCGCCGGCATCCAGGCCCACGCAGAGGCGGTCGCCCATGGCGCTTCGGACTTCCTGGGCGTTCGCCACGGCGACCCTGAGGCGGAAGAGTGCGCCCATGGCGGCACGCACCACTTTGGGATTATGCGGCTCGACCGCCGAGGGGTCGAACACGACGGCGCCCATTCCAAACGCTTCCGCTGAACGCAGGAGGGTCCCGGCGTTCCCGGGATCTTGTACTCCGGCGAGCACGGCGACGGGGCCGCCGCCGGCGAACAGACTGGAAACAGGCTCCAATGTTACGGGCGCGATGCTCACGACGCCTTGCGGCGTTTGCACGTCCGAAAGCCGGGCCATCGATGCGTCATCGACAACAAACACCGGGATGCCGGCCGCTTCAGCGTGAGCAACCTCGGCGAACCGCTCGAATGCGGCGCGTGTTACGTACACGGCGCGGATGTGCGTGCCGGCGGCACGCGCTTCGGCGAGCAGCGTTGGCCCTTCGAGTGCGAATCGCGCTTGAGTGAGGCGTCCTTTTTTGGTAAGCAGCTCGCGAACGTTCGCGAGCTGTGGATTATGCTTTCCGAGTGGTGTAGGCACGAAGTCCTATCATCGCAACGCCGGAAAAAATAGCGGAAATCATAATCGCGATTCTGTCGTTGAAGTGATGCGGAACGACAAACTTGAGCAGCAACGTCGTAATCACGACGAAGATCGCGAGCCAAACGAACAGCCACTTGAGCTCATTACCGATGCTCGACGAGTTTTGCGCCACGCTCGCTTCTACGAGGCAGCGGACGCATTTTCCGGTAAAAGGCGCGATATGGAGACATTACCGCGAGTCGAGGCTTCCCAGCCACAGTTCAAGGGGCGCGTGTTCAGCGTGCGCACCGACACGATCGTGCAAGATGGAAAGCGCAGTAAGGTGGACATCGTCGATCATGCCGGCTCTTTCGCCATTGCCGCACTGCCTGCGCCCGGCCGGTTGCTTTTGGTGCGCCAGTACCGCCACGCTGCGCGGAAATATTTGTGGGAAATTCCCGCGGGGACTGCGGAAGAGTCTGAAGCGTGCGAACACGGCGCGCGGCGCGAACTGCGCGAAGAAACGGGGTTCAGCGCCGACGAGATCGAAGAATTATGCTGTGTTTATCCGACGCCCGGCTTTTGCACAGAGCGCGTACACGTCTATGTTGCGCGCGGCTTGCACGCGGGCGACCAGCAGCTGGACGAAGACGAGCAGATCGAGGTAGCGGAATTCTCATTCGAAGAAGCCTGGAGCATGCAAGCAAGCGGCGAAATCGTCGATATGAAAACGGTGCTCGCGCTCCTTTGGCTGGAAGGCCGCCAATAGACTTAAGTCGCGGATTTAAGAACCGATAATGTGTATACGAAGCTGCTACTTAACGTGGCGTGGTTACGTTAAACGTTATGATGATAGCGGCATTCGCTATGGAGGTAAGTGACGCGTGGAGACTCCGCGGGATATAAATTCCGTTTTAAAGTATTTGCTCGGTGAGGGCAAGGAAGCCGGTGCACCATCTGTGTTAGCTCCCGAAGACGAAGCCTATCTAAACAAGCTCGTCGCGGCGATACGCAGTGGCAAGCGCGCAGTGCTTATCGTTGAAGATTCGGATGACAAGCTGAAGTATATGTTCAGCAATGCTTCACGCGCCGAAGCCGTCAGCATGCTCGGCAAAGTGATTGAAGCAACTGGACGCCGTCTAGCCAACGGCGACGACTAAGAGACGGGCTGCAACAGCAGCGCGTCGATCTTTCCGTCGGGTGCGAGCGCGAACTGATACCGCATCGAACCGCGCCGGAAACGAACGTCGAACACGTACACCGTATCTCCATCCCGCTGGTAATTCTCGACCGGCACAATTGCCTGGAGCGGGCCCTCCGAACGAAGATCGGCTTGTATAACGACCCGGTCCGTTAAGTATTGACTAAAGCCCGGTGTGAGCTGGGTGCGGTCGATGTTCACGTTGGCGAGGCGATCGAGCCATTCGCTGGCGCGCTGCACGATCGCGTTCTCGAAATGCGCTTGCGGCAGCGGCGCAATAACGTCCAGTGTGCGCGCCGCCACGCGCTCGGGCGAGACCGTCGTAGATTCACGAGTCGAATTTGCATTGCTGAGCACGATGACGGCGACATGCTGTTCGGGCAGCAGCGCGTTCATCGCATGAAATCCCGCGACGCTTCCGTTTCGCCACACGTACGTTTGTCCGCCGCGCTGATCGACGACCCAACCGATGCCGTACAGCGCGCTGCCTTGCGCGTGCACCATGCTCCACATCGTTCGCATCGAGTCGACGTTCAGCACCAGCGGCAATCCGATATCCCACTTCGCCAGATCGTCCACCGTTGAAATGACGTCGGCAGATCCGAGAAGACGCGAGGGATCCGGCGGCCGAACTTCATCAAAACGCCCCGCAGCGCGCACGTAGCCTTTCGCAACATCCGCTGCGCCTTGATCGCCCGCAAGAAACGTCGAGGTCATGATTAGCGGCTCGAAGATGCGCGTCTGCATGAAAACCGAAAGTGGAACGCCCGAAACGTGCTGCACGATAAGCGCTGCAAGTGCATAATCGAGTCCGTTTCGGCGGTATTGCGATCCCGGATCGCTCACGAGTTTCATTTTTCCAAGCGCGCGCATGACATCGTCCCAATGCACCGGTTTTGATGCATCGTGCACGACGCCGGGGACATCGGCGAACAGCGGAAGTCCTGACGTATGCGCAAGCAACTGCTGAATCGTTACATCGCGCGCCGATGCCACATCGGGTAAAAAGTGCGTGACTTTGTCGGTGAGCGCGAGTTTCTTGTCTTGGGCGAGAAGTAGAATGCATGCCGCCGTGAATTGTTCGCTGATATCGCCGGTGTAGAACTCGGTCGATGCGCTCACGCGGCGCTTGCCGCGAATATCCGCATCTCCGAAACCGCGCGCGTATACCAGCAATCCGTCTTCAACGATTCCAATGGCCAGGCCGGGCGTGCTGCCCGCATGGAGTTCGCCGCGCGCAATCGTGTCGATGACTTGCGCGCGTGCCGCAGTCATCGGGACTGCGGAAGGAATAGGCGCCGGTGTGGAAACCGCTCCGGTCACCGCGGCAAGCACGATAGCAAATGCAGCCTGCATAAAACGCGCTTCGGCGAGATTTCGCCTGCTGCCTTGTCTGTTTACGATGCGTTAATAAACGAGGTGCGCATCGGCAACGACCGTGCCGCCTTCAACCAGCGCAAGCTCCTCCATGCGATGGTTTACCGGTAAATACAGCGTGCCGCTCACACCGTGCGGCGCAACGTGCCCGAGCATTTCGCGCCGGCCGTCGTGAACGTATGCCACTTGCATATCCGCTTTGGGATGCATGATCACGATGTAATACCAGTCGCCGTGCGCGCCGTAGAGCACTTTGCCCATCGGCTTTGAACCGGCCATGAATTCCGCGTGCTGCACGCTTGGCGCCATTGCAATGCGGGCGAGCGCCTGCTCGTCGCTTCGCATCGCACTTTGAAGCGTTCGCGTGCGATCGACCGCGAGCCACGTTGGCAATAGCGCGATTGCGAGTGCTGCAGCCGTGGCGAGCGCGAACGTCGGCCAATGCATGCGCGGCCGTATTGCGATCGCGGGCAGGTTGGAGCTGCGCGCGCGAAATCTTTGCGCAAGTGAGGCCGGCGGTTGCACGATCGGGCGCGCTGCTTCAACGGCAGCCACCATTTCGAACGCAACAGCGGCCGTCTCGGCGCAGCTTTCACAGGCGCGCGTGTGCGCTTCAAATGCGGCTGCTTCGTCCGCCGGTAATGCGCCGATTGCGTACAGTTCGGCGTCGTCGTCGCTGTTGTGCATCACGGCGTACCGTCCCGCGAAAGTGCGGCGGCAAGTTTGCGTAAGCCTAGTGCAATGCGGCTCTTGATCGTACCGAGCGGTTCGCCAAGCGTTGAAGCAACTTCAACGTGTGTTTTTCCGCCGAAATATGCGAGCATCAACGCCGAGCGCTGCACGGCGGGCAGTGTGTCCAGCGCCGCCCGCAGCCGCGCGTATTCGATATGATCGGGGATCTCGAAGGTTTCGCTTTCTTCATGTTGCGATTGCAGCGTATGCGCCAGCGCAGCGCGGCGCGTTCTTGCGCGCACGCGCGAGATCGCATCGTTGCGGACGCATACAGCAAGAAACGCGCGCACCGATCCACGGTCTTGCGCGAACGCTTGGGGATGATTCCATAGGCGCGTCAACACGTCGTGCACGCAATCTTCGGCGTCTTCCGGCGCGTGCAAAACGTTGAGTGCGACGGAGTACAGCAACGCACCATACCGCCGGTACGCTTCATCGAAAGCCCATTCTTCGCGGCGCGCGAAAGCCTGCGCGAAGCTTGCTTCCTCCATCGCCTGCCGCTTTTCCACACCTTGATACTACGCCTGCGCTCGGGCGCGCAGATTAGAATGTGAGCCGGACGACCGTTCCGCCGGGCTTCGGGTCGATTTCGACCTCGCGTGCAAGGCGCGACATGATTTGGCGACCGCGTCCGCGCGCAGCGTCTGAGGAGGCCGGTTCGCGCCAGCGCCCTTCGTCGGAAATCTCGACGTGAAACGTTCCGTGATTCGGCCATGCTTTCACGGTCACGGGGCCTTCGCCGTTCGTATACGCATGTTCGATCGCATTCGCGACGGCTTCGCCGGCGGCGTTGAGCACGGCGAAGAGCTCCTCGCCTTCTTTGCCGTGCTCCGACGCAAACCGTTTGAGGCGCTCGCGCAGCAGCGGCGCCGATTGTCCGCGCGCGGGCAAAGCGATGTGCAGCTGGCGTGCGTTGATATCTTCGGTGCGCATGACGAGCACGGCGATGTCGTCGCGCTGCGGCCCGTCGAGGATCCGATCGATGATCGATTGCGCCGGATTTGCATCGCTTAGGAAATACCGCTCGCGCAGCACCGTTTTCAGACGCGCCGTAGCGCCGACCAAATCTCTTCCGTATTCGATCAGGCCATCGGTGTAAAAAACGAGCGTGCCCGGCACGTCGATCGGTACGGTTTGCTCCGTCACGAGTATATCATCGAACGCATCGCCGAGTGGCGGGCCCGCACCGGGGAGCGCGCGGAACCGGCCGAGATCGTCCACATAGAGCGGACGCGGGTGTCCCGCAAGCGCGTACGTGAACGTATGTGCGTGAAGATCGTAAATTCCAAAAAGCGCCGTAACCATCGAGACACGCTGCTCGAGTGCGATCATTGCATTGGCGCGCGAAAGAATTTGCCGCGGCGACCGGCTACCGAATGCCGTTGCACGCAGCGCTTGCCGCACCGTGCTCATGGTGACGGCCGCTGCAATTCCGTGACCGGCAACGTCACCCATCGAAATGGCGACGCGATCGCCGGGCAGGATGAATGCATCGTACCAATCGCCGCCGACCGCTTCGCCCTGTTCGAACATTTGCGATGCGTATGCGGAGTAAAATCGCAAACCGGCTAATGCCGGCAGCGAGCGCGGCAGCAGCGCGTTTTGCAACGTCGCCGCAACGCGGTGTTCGCGCGCGTACGACCGCGCGTTCTCGAGCGCCGCACCGCCGCGGCGTCCGAGCTCCATGGCTGTCGTAACGTCGAAATCGGTATACAACCGCGACGGATCGTCGGACGCGATGCCGAGCACACCGAGAACGTTGAGACCGCTTCGCAGCGGAACGATCAAGCCGCCCGAATAGCCGACGGTTTGGTAAATATCGCGCACGTCTGGATCCGGAATAACGGTTTGCACGATATCTTCATCGATGCGCGCGAGCAACTGCGGGCGGCCGTCCGTGTGCACGCGCGGCGGACCGAATGCTGCATCGTCTGCGTAAATAGCTTGCCCTACAAGGCGCTGGAGTAGACGTTTTTTCTCGACGTTTTGGTGTCCGACGACCGCGACACGCAGTTTACCGTCATCGCCTGGAACATCGATCTGGCACCACGTGCCCAAGCTTTCAATCGCCAAACTCGCGATGCGCTCGAGCGTCGTACCGACATCGAGTGTGGAACTGAGCAGATCGCTTGCAAGCGCGAAAAATGTTTGCTGCGCTTGCGCGCGCTTTTGTTGATCGATATCCGTTGCGGTGCCCAGCCAACTGGTGATCTCGCCGTTTTCATCGCGCACGGGAATCGAACGGAACAAGAACCAGCGGTATTTGCCATCCTTGCCGCGATAGCGGCACTCGCCTTCGTATACGTCGCCGGTGCGCAGCGTGCGTTCGCGTTCGCCCTGCAACCGCAGCGCGTCATCGGGGTGCACAACCTGTTCCCAGCCGAACCCCGCATTTTGTTCCTGCGTGAGGCCTGTGTACTCCAGCCATCGTCGATTGGAGTAGACCGCGCTGCCGTCAGCTGCATCGAGCCACACGAACTGCGGCATGGCTTCGGTGATGAGGCGATAGCGCTGTTCCGATTCGCGCAGCGCGTGCATCGCTCGATCGGCGCGTTTTTCCGCTTCGGATCGTTCGCTGGCGTCCAGCATGACCACGATGCTGCCTTCGACCACGCCGCTTGCGTCGCGCAGCGGCCACGCCGAGGTTTGAATCGCCCGCAGCGAGCCGTCCTCGCGCTCGAGCTGCAATGGCATGTCGATCACTTCGACGCCCTCGCGTGCAGCCCGGCGCAGCGGCAGATCGTCGAGCGCAACCGGCTCATCGTCGCAGAGAAAACGGTAGCGTAGCGTACGGCGGTTCGCAGCGGAGAGCGAAGCGTTTTCTGTAGTGCCCAGGCCAATGAGACGGCGGAATGCACGATTACCCTGCACGCGTTCGCACTGCCGGTCAAACGAGATGGCAATAGGAATCGGAAGCCGTTCGAGAACGGCTAATAGCCCGAGGACGTAAACCTCGAACGCGCTCGTCTGCATTTCTAGAGCGACGTTCTCCGCACCGCAAGCGTATTCCGCGCTGCAAGCAACCACGGATTATTAAGCAGATGCAAAAAAAGACGCCGCATTGCTGCGGCGCCTTCCGAATCCGGCGGTAGAGCCGTTACTTCGCCGTTGCTTGTTTCGCCGTTTGCGCCAGCGTTCGGAATGCCGCGCCGTCGCTCACGGCAAGTTCGGCCAGCGCCTTGCGGTTGAGCGTGACGCCGCTTTTCTTCAGTCCGTTCATGAACGCGGAGTACGTCAGGCCTTCCTTGCGGACGGCAGCGTTGATGCGGCTGATCCACAGTGCGCGGAAATCGCGCTTGCGCACCCGGCGATCGCGGTATGCGTACGCTAGCGAATGCAGCAGCGCTTCATTCGCGACGCGATAGTTGCGCCGGCGCGCGGCGCGGAAGCCCTTGACGAGCTTCATCACTTTGCGGCGGTGTTTGAGTCCGTGAAGACCGCGTTTAATACGTGCCATTCGTGCTGATCCTCTCTACACCAAATACGGAATCGTCGGCGCCAGGCGCTTCAGATCGCCTTTGAAGACCGGCTGGTCTTTGCGGAAGTTGCGTTTGCGCTTGCGCGTGCGTTTGCTCATGATGTGGCCGCAACCGCTGAATTGGTGACGGTGCTG
>CAZERJ010000004.1:0-57349 GCA_964514445.1 uncultured bacterium
ATGTCGAGTTGGTTGAGCAAGAACGCGAGGTAATCGCGCATTCTGCTCTCGTGCAGTAAGTCGCCTTCGCTGGAGTGCACGTTGAGCTGGACGAGGTTGTCTATTTCGGCTTGTAGCGCGGCGCGTTTGGTTGCGTCGAGGTGCGAGCGCTGCGCCATCGCGGTATTGAGCGAGCGGTTGAGGCGCGCGAGTGTGTTCTGAATGCGCAACGCGAGCGCCAAACGAGCTTCCAGTGCACCGGCCGCCGGGTGAATGCGCGGATCGAGCGCGACGTTCAGCGGTGCACGCAGCGTCGTGCTCCCGTAGTTCAGGACGACGGAGTAGTTGCCCGGAAGAATCGTCGGACCCGCCGTTGTGTCGGCAAAATCATCCGTGCCGAACGCGTGCGCACCGTTGGCCTCGGCTCCGTACGGGTAACGCAGCTCCCAGTTGAATGCGTTCATGCCGGTCGTGACGCCGGTGATTTCATGCATATGCGCCGCCAAGGCGTTCACTTGATCCATGTTTGCCAGCTGCTCGCGGGTCGGACTCTTTTCTTTCTTTTTGCGTAGATGCAGATTGAATTTGTCGACTGTGCGGCCGTTGGCATCGATGAACGTTAGCGTGAGCGGGGTGCGGCCGTTGTAGCTTTTTGGTACGTTGAAAAACACGGTCGCGCCGTAGTCGGGATTTTGTCCGCTGGGGCCGAAGGCGCCGCCGCCGTATTCGCGTGTAAGCCAGGCGGTTTCGGGGGTGAAGAGTTGCGGGGTCTCGGCGGGCTCGACCGTGGTTCGATTCCTCACCATGACACCGTTCGCTTCGCTCGCTCGAGCGGTGCTCGCGCCAGTAGCACGCGGTGTGTTTGGACTGGTGGTCATTGTGACGCGGCCGTTGGTGCCGTCGGCGACGTCTTCGAGGAGTTTAAGGTTGTCTAAGATCCAGAAGGCGCGGCCGTGGGTTGCGACGACGACCATGCCTTGGCGAGCGTCGATGGCGAGATCGCGGCATTGCACGTACGGCAAATTCAGGGTGAGCGGCTGCCATTGCGAGCCACCGTCCAAACTGACGTACACGGTGCTGCGCGTCCCGGCGAAGAGTACGCGCGCGTCGCGTGGATCTTGCCGTACGGCGAATACGAACTGATCGTCAGGAATGCCGTTCGTGATCGCGCTCCAATGCGCACCGTAATCGTGCGTGACGTACATGTACGGATGCACGTCGTCCCATTGATAACGCGACGCGGTCAGATACGCCGTCGCTTTATCGAAGTGCGAGGGTTCGATGCTGCTGATTTGCGTCCACTGCGCAAGCAACGTTTCAGGTGGCGTAACCGCTTTCCATGATGCACCGTGATCCGTTGTGACGTGTACCAAACCATCGGCCGATCCCGCCCACAGGATGTTGCTGTCGAGCGGTGATGCAGCGAGCGAGGAGAGATCGGGGAACGTTTCTACGCCGGTTTGATCGTAGTTGATTGGACCGCCGCTGGGGCCCTCGGTGGACGGATCGTTGCGCGTGAGATCGGGGCTGAGAATCTTCCAATGCTCGCCGCGATCCACACTGCTGAACACAACTTGCGCACCCACCAGCAGCTCTTGCGGATTTGAGGGCGAGAAAAAGATCGGATGCGTCCAGCCGAAGCGGTACTTCGCTTCCGCGGAAGAGTTGCCGGACTGATACTTCGGCCAGGGACTGACGTTTCGCTCATCGCCGGTGACGCCGTCCAAACGGAACATCGAGCTTTGATAACCCGATCCGTAGGTTACGTTTGGATTTCCCGGTTCAGGGGCAACCCACGTGCTCTCGCCCGCAGCGACGCTGTGCACGGCACCCATCCCCAAGCCTTCGTGCGATGCACTCGGCAACTCGAACGAACCTTCATCTTGCGCCGGTCCGTACACGTGAAACGGAAACTGACGATCGATGGCAACTTTGTAGTACTGGCCCGTCGGCTGGTTCCACTCGCTGCTCCACGTTTTGCCGCCGTCGACGGATACCGTTGCACCGCCGTCATCGCCTTCGAGCAAAATTTTCGGATTGCGGGGGTTGATCCACACGATGTGATGATCGCCGGGCGGCGTTATCGCGCTCCACGTTTTGCCGGCGTTTGTCGTTTTGAACACGCCGTCAACTTGCGGGGCGTACGCAACCTTGGCATTGGTCGGATCGGCGTAGATGCCCATGTAGTAGAAAGCACGCTGGCGTAGTTTCATCTCGCTGTTGACGCGCTTCCACGTCGCGCCGCCGTCTTGGCTGCGGAACACGCCACCCTCGTTCGCTTGCACAATGGCAAGCACTTGGCGCGGATTCGCCGCAGAGACCGTCACGCCGATCTTACCGAGAATACCCGTTGCAAATCCCGGATTGTTTGAAATGCGCGACCAGTGTGCGCCGCCGTCGGTTGTTTTGAACAGGCCGCTGCCCGGACCGCCGCTGGTCAGCTTCCACGGCTGACGCTGCACTTGCCACATCGAAGCGTACAGCGTGTCGGGATGCTTTGGATCCATCACGACGACCGTGCCGCCGGTCTTCTCATCGACGAACAAAATTTTCGACCACGTCTTTCCGCCGTCGGTGGTTTTGAACACACCGCGTTCGGGGTTAGGCGCAAAGACATGGCCCAGCGAGGTTGCGTACACGACGTCGGGGTTGCGCGGATCGACCACGAGCGAGGTGGTCATATGCGTGTCTGAAAGGCCGGCGTAATGCCACGACTTGCCGGCGTCGCTCGAGCGATACACGCCTGCGCCGATCGCAAAGTCGCCGCGCACGTCGGCCTCGCCGGTTCCGGCGTAGATCACTTTCGGATTCGACGGTGCAACGGCAAGGGCGCCGATGCCGTACGCATCGATGCCGAGTTTACCGTCCGTGATGTTCGTCCACGTTGTGCCGTAGTTGTCGCTGCGCCACACGCCGCCTTGCACCGAGCCCATGTAAAACGTGCTCGGCTCGCTCGGCACACCCGCAACAGCGACAACGCGGCCGCCGATAAACGGACCGATGTTGCGCCACTGGAGTTTGGCGAATTGCGGCATGGTTTTCGCTTTTTCGCTCGATGCCGTTTTGTTGACGTCCGTTGCGCCTAACAGAGAAACGGCGAGTAAGGCACAGAGAATACGCTTCACTTATTTTACCTCGGCGACGTTGGACATGAGTTTGCGAAGGCGCGCTTCACCGTTCATTGCCTCAGCGCGCAGCTGGGCGTAGACAGCGTACTGCGAGCGCGTTGGACGAACGTAGGCGAAATCGACATCGGTTTGGAGATATGCGAGATGATCGCGCACACGCGTTCCCGTCGAGAGCGGCCCTTCACTGGAGTGCGTTACCAGATTTACGAGGCGATCGATCTCGTTTGAAAGCGCAGCTCTGCGCGCACCTGACGGCATTGCGTCGCGCTGCGCGAGCGCGCGGTTGATGGTTCGATCCATTTGGTCCAGCGTGCTGCGGATCTGCATCTGCAGCGCGAACCGGGCTTGCAATGCGCCGGCACCCGGATGCAGATTCGGGTCGAGCGCCACATGGAACGTGCGGCGCACGGTCTTACCGCCGTACGTGAATGCGACGCTGTATGTTCCCGGAACCACTTGCGGGCCGATAACGAAATCGTTTTCACCACCGGCGGCGCTCGGCACGTAGAAGCCGTTGACGTCGGTCGCGTCGGCGTAGCGCAGATCCCAGAGCAACTTGTTCATGCCGGGCGAGATCGCCGTTGCTGCTTCTTCTGCCATCGCTTTTTGCTGCGCGGGCGAAAGGTCGGCGCGCTCCGCCGGCGTGAGCGGCGCTCGCTTCACTTTCTTGTGCAACGCAACGCTGCGAATGCGGTTGCCGTACGCATCGTAAAATGACAGCGTCGCCGGTGTGCTGCCGTCGTAGTTTGCCGGCACGTTGAAGTACACCGTCGCGCCGAATTGCGGATTCTCGCCGACATCCGGACGCGGATATTCCGGTCCGCCGTATTGATGCGTGAGCCACGCGGTTTCCGGCGTGTAAAGTGTCGTTGCGCCGCGCGCGACATCTTCGATCAACTTCAGATCGTCGAGTACCCAGAACGAACGCCCGTGCGTTGCAATGGCAACTTGTCCGCTGCGCGCATCAACTTGCACGTCGCGCACCTGGACGCCCGGCAGATTCAGCGTGAGCGGTTGCCACGAGTTGCCGCCGTTTAAACTCACCATCACCGTCGTGCGCGTTCCCGCAAACAACACCGACGGCATGCGCGGATCTTGCCGCACGACATATACGTAATCGTCCGGCGCGAAACCGCTCGCGATCGCCGTCCAATGCGCGCCGTAGTCAGTGGTGCGGTACACGTACGGATGGAAGTCGTCCCACATGTATCGCTGCGCCGTCAGATATGCCGCGCCTGGGGACGTGCGGGATGGTTCGATGGAACTGATCTCGGCGTATTGCGGGAGCGACGGCGGTGTGATCGTGCGCCAGTGCGCGCCGTGATCGGTGGTAACGTGCACGAGACCGTCGGACGAACCCGCCCACAACAGATTGCGATTCAGCGGTGAGACCCCGAGGGCGGAAACGTACGGGTAGACTTCCGCGCTGGTTTGATCGAGCTCGATTGGGCCGCCTGTCGGGCCTTCCGTTTTCGGATCGTTGCGCGTGAGGTCTGGGCTCAGCACGCGCCACGTGCGGCCTTCGTCAACGCTGCTCAGGACGTACTGCGCGCCCGCGAGCAGCTCGTGTTTATTCGAGGGCGAAAATAGAATCGGATGCGTCCAGGCAAAGCGGTACTTGAGTTCGCCGCTGCTTGCGCCTTCTTGATAATTCGGCCACGGACTTACGCTTTGAAATTCCCCGGTGCGATCGTCGTAACGCAAGAAAATGCTGAAATAGCCGCTGCCGTAGGTGATGTGCGGATTATTCGGCTGCGGCGCGATGAACGTGCTCTCACCGTATGCAACGCGTTCCCACGCGGAGATCGGAATCGCACCGTAGTTGCTCGCGCTGGGGCCGGCCCACGACGCGGAGTCTTGCTGCGCGCCGTAGATGTGATATGGAAATTGATCGTCGAGTGCGATGTGATAGAACTGCGCCGTCGGTTGATTTTGCTCCGGGCTCCAGGTTTTGCCGCCGTCGGTCGAGACCGTTGCTCCGCCGTCATTGCCTTCGAGCAGAATGTTTGTATCGCTCGGGTTGACCCAGACGATGTGATTGTCGCCGTGCGGCGGACGCAGCGGCGTCCAATGCGCGCCGCCGTCGTGCGAGACCCAGCACGCATCAACGTTCGGCGCGTACACGCTTTTCGGATCTTTCGGATCGGCGAAGATTGCCATGTAATAGAAAGCGCGCTGGCGCAGCTTCATATCGGAGTTGACGCGCTTCCACGTTGCACCGGCGTCGTTTGAAACAAACACGCCGCCTTCGTGTGCCTGTGCGATCGCGTACACGACATTCGAATCAACCGGAGAGACGGAAACGCCCATCTTGCCCAGGATGCCGGTTGCGAATCCCGGATTGTTCGAAATTTTCGTCCAATGCGCGCCGGCGTCGACGGACTTATACAGCGCGCTGCCGGGACCGCCGCTGCTCAGCTTCCACGGCGTGCGGTACATTTGCCACATCGTTGCGTACAGCGTCGACGGGTTCTTCTGATCGATGACGACGTCGTTGCCGCCGGTTTGCGCATCGACGTACAGCACTTTGCTCCAAGTTTTTCCGCCGTCGGTCGTTTTGAAGATGCCGCGATCGGGATTGCTTTTAAAGATGTGCCCGAGCGATGAAACGTACGCCGTATTCGGATCTTTCGGATCGATCGCGATTGACGTGACGGTGTGCGTGTAGCGAAGGCCTGCATAATGCCATGTCTTGCCGGCGTCTTCCGATTTATAGACGCCTTCACCGGTGATCATCGTGCCGCGCGGATCGCCCTCGCCTGTACCGGCGTAGATCACGTTCGGATCCGACGGCGAAACGGCGATGGCGCCGATGCTGTTAGCGTTTGCGGCAATCTTCCCGTCGGAGATGTTGTCCCAGTGCAAGCCGTAATCGGTGCTCTTCCAAATGCCGCCGTCAACACCGCCCATATAAAAGACGTTCGGTTGCGTCGCGACGCCGGAAACGGCCACGACCCTTCCGCCGTTGAACGGGCCGACGTTGCGCCAGTGCATTCGGCCGAGCGGCTCCGGGGTGTTGGCACTAGCAGAAATGGGAGCGGCGAGCAAAGCAAGAGCAATGGAGAGTGCAAGGCGCTTCATACAGCGCCTTTATAATCTTAATACTGCAAGGTCCTTGCGGTCGGATGTATGGCACCCGCACGCATGTTGACTCAAATTGGGTATTACCTTACCCGGCGGGCAACTTTACCGTAGAGCCGCCAAAGGAGCAATACTTCGAAATGGGCATTCTTGCATGGATCATCCTCGGTCTGATCGCTGGCGCCGTAGCCAAGTGGATCGTTCCGGGTGAGGGCCCCGGCGGAGTTCTGGGCGACATCATCATCGGCATCATCGGCGCCTTCATCGGCGGATGGCTGTACTCGCTGTTCGGCCACGTCGGCATCACGGGATTCAATATCGGCAGCATCATCTGCGCAATTGTCGGCGCAGTCGTTCTTCTGTTCATCGTTCGCGCGGTGTCGGGCCGGCGCGCGGTTTACTAGTCTAGTTAGAATTCGAGCAGAATGAAAAGTGGCCGGTATATTGCCGGCCACTTTTCGCTATTCGTACGTGCGCAGCGCCCACCAGAACGCCGGCGATTGCGTGATCCAGTTTGGGATGTTACCTTTGCGAATGGCGACGCGTTCGACGGCGTCGCGGCCCATGAACTGCGTGCCGACGCGCGCAACGACGCTATGCGCTTTGACATCGTCGATGCCGCGGGCTACGCGAAACCCGGCGTACGCGGTTAAGCCTGCGTAAGCGACCAAGACAAGCACAGCCAGCGTCGCGAGGATCTTCATTGCTTCCTTGCTTCGCGCGCGCACGGCATTATCCGCTCCTTATCAGGGTTGTTGCGTATGCTGCGGGCATGGTCTACCGGCACACGCTGATAACGCGGATCACCCATGCGACGTTTGGGCTCGCGTTTTTGATTTTGGCGCTCACAGGCGCGCAGCTGTATTTTCACGCGCATTGGCTTCCGTTTAAAGTTGGCACGCTCCATCAACTTGCGGGTTTGCTGATGACCGGCTCAGGCGTGCTGTATGTGGGCAACGGGATCGTGAGCGGGGAACTCGGCAAGCTGTTGTTTGGGCCACGCGATGTGGCCGGCCTGATGCCGATGATCGCGCACTACATGCGTTTGCGCAAAGAGGCGCCGGAGTATGCGGATTACAATCCGCTTCAAAAACTGTCGTACACGATCGTGTTGCTGGTCCTTGGGCCACTCATGGTTGCAACCGGACTCGGCATGTGGCGTCATCTGTGGCTTCAACAACCGCTCTCGCAGGCGTTCGGCGGACGGCATGCGGTAACGATTTGGCACATCGGATTTGCGATTGAATTGGTGTTGTTCTTTATCGGCCACATCGTCATGGTTGCGACAACGGGGCTGCGCAACAATATTCGTTCGATGATTACCGGCTGGTATGAACACCGGACCGCCCGCGCGGGGACACCGGTGGTTGCGTTTGATGATGCGTTTGAGGTTTGGGTGCCTGACGAGGCGCGCTCGGGGCGAAATTAGACCGCTACAGTTTCCCGTAGCGGTCTTGCGCCCACACCCGGGACGTTAGCCTGCTGGTGGTTACGGTTGTTCGGTTTGGGCCATGGCGAGGAGCACAAAATCGTCATGACATCAAGAGCGGAACGCACTATACTCGCGATAGGCTATCGCCTACTATGTCACATGGTGGCGACCCCCGTGAATATACAAATCCATACGATAGGGGGTGCAAGCATATACTTAAGCGGAGTTCACGCACAGCGAAGGGGTGTTCGCGTCGCGATGACATTCTCACAGCCGCGAGTAAGCTTTTCGAGCATCGCGGATATTACGGCACGTCGCTACGCATGATCGCGCGCGAGTCGCACATGACGCCCTCGCTTCTGCAAAAATATTATCCGACAAAGGAACTGATCCTGGAGGCGTTCGTTGAACGCGCGGTCGGCGAATTCGATTTGTTTACGACCACCGTTCAAAAAACTGTGGGCTCAACACCGGACACGCGGCAACTTTTCACGAAACTCTCGTTGAGTTATTGCGGATTCGTGCGGCGGATGCGCGGCTTTTATTTGACGTGGGTGACGTCGCCGGAGATCGTTGCACCGTATGCGAGCGCGCTGCCGCAGTTTATTTCACTCAACCAAGAGATTCTGGCGAAGATCTTGTCGGACCGCATCGGCATCAGTCACGATCGCGCGCTGCACCGCGTTCGAGTCATCATTGCAGCGCTGTTTACCTGGGTGATCTATTACGACCGCGTCGGCATCACGAACCGCGAAGGTACGACCGAGCGCGTCTCGCGGCTGGTAGATGCACTGCTCTCAACGAGCTTGGACGACTGCTATTCCGGCAATGCGGGCGAGGCCGGCGGCGGCATCATTCCGACCGCTTAGAGCTTCCTTACGCCGAGGCGCGTGAACTTCGCGAGGTTGAGCAGCTGCGATTCCAGGTGGAACGGTTTGCGCCACTGGGGGTGCAGCGGCGGGAGCGATTGGAGCTGCGCTTCTAGGGTCTCGTTGCCTGACCGGTCCTTCGATTCCTCAGGATGACATCCCGATACCTCACCATGAGACGTAGGCATCACCGCTATGCGGGATGCTTCTGTGTCGCTTGAGGACGTCGCGCGTTCGGGCGGCGACGCTTCGACGGGCTCAGCGTGATACGTTGATACCTGGCCGTGAGAAAATTGGCGTAACTGCGCGATGGGCGTCTTTGTGGCGCGCAGCTTTGAGAACCACCAGCGTGGGAACCAGTTGAAGAACGGCGCTTCCAAGTGCTCGACGCCGTAGGCGCGCAGCACGTCGTACGCGTCGTCTTCGCAGTTGCGTGAAAATGCGCGGTACGCACTGTGCTTGATCCACTGCGTGACACGGTATGCCGAGACGTAATCGCTCTGAGGCACTTCGAAGATCGCCGCGTCATCGTACGATCGCTCCTGAAGCGGCGGTACCACGTCCTGCGCAAATTGTAGCCAGAAGCCCATATCTTTGGCCGGAGTAAAAACGTGGCCGCTGTGGTTTTCGACCGATCCGATGCATACGCGGCCGTCGGGCAAATCGAAGCCCCAAGCGACGTGCCCGGCGCCGTCGCCGCCGCGCCACTTCACAAAAGCGTATGCTAGATTGGCCAAACTTCCGAGGGTGTTTGCAGGTCGCGAACGTCAGACACGAAGTCAACGCGGTTGCGCACGTCACGCCGGAATTGCCGATCGGCTTCTGTCGGCAGCCGGTGTTTTCTAACGTACTCGAAAATACGGTCGCGATCGATCACGTAACTTTGTGTACCCGCGGGCGTGGACGGCGCTGCTACCTCTTCTTCGGTCTCACGCTTCGGAAAAATGGAGATTTTCAGCCGGAGGGGGTTGGTCCAGGCGATAGAGCCGCGGATTGAGTTGACTGTAGCAGGGTGCCGCATCGTTGTTCTTATACCCGTTTTTGCTGCCTCGGTTAGCTGCCGGGCAACCGTTCTATTTATACTACGCTTCGTGTCGGGAACAAGTTCCGCATGAAGCACTTTTTCGCAGCACTCTGCACTCTTATTCTGGCGGGCACCGCGCTGCCCGCGTTTGCCGCACACGCCACGAGCGCGGCGGATCAACAATTCGTTGTGTTGGCGGCTCGCGCCGGCACGGAGGAAGTCCGTGAAGGCCGCGTGATGGCCGGCTCCAACAACGCCGATGCGAGCATGTATGCAAAACGCATGATCGCGGACCACTCCAAAAACAACATGCAACTCAACACGCTGGCGCAAGAGCTCGGGATGGTTTCGTTCGCAGCACGCGGCGCGAAAAGCGCGCCGAAGGCCGAGGCGATGCCCGGCAAAGAGTACCTCACGCATGAGGTCAGCGCGCATCAAGACGTGATTGGGCTTTTCCAGCGCGAAGCGGCCGGCGGACACAATCAGGCATTGCGCGCGTTCGCTCGCATGACGCTGCCGGTACTCCAAGCACATTTGGAACTCGCGCAGCGGCTTAGCGGCAAACCATAGCCGCCGTGCGCTAACAGGCTCGGGGTTGCGGCTCGGCCAAAACCCCGGGCCATGAATACGCGTAGAGTAGCCATTGTCACAGGCGGAACGCGCGGAATCGGCGCCGCCATTACCACTGCGCTCGCGCGCGACGGCGTTACCGTCGCGGCCGGTTACAACCGCGGCAAAGACCCGGCTGAAAAACTTCAGCAAGAGTTGGAACAATCCGGCGCGACCATCAGCGTGCATCAAGGACGAGTGGATGATGCTGAAGATTGCGTGCGCGTCGTAAACGAGGTGCTCGAGCGGCACGGACGCGTGGATTACTTGGTGAACAACGCCGGCATTACGCTCGACAAAACGGTGCGCAAAATGACGCCGGGCGATTGGCACAACGTGCTCAACGTGAATCTGTTCGGCGCGTTTGCGATGACCAAAGCGGTGCTCGAGCATATGATCGAACGCGGCAGTGGACGCGTTGTCAACATCAGCTCCGTCATCGGCGAAACGGGCAACGTCGGACAGGCGAACTACGCGGCGTCCAAAGCCGGGCTTTTCGGGTTTACCAAATCGCTTGCGCTGGAGATGGCCACCAAAGGGATAACCGTGAACTGCGTAGCGCCCGGGTTTATCGAAACCGAAATGGTGGCGGCTATTCCCGAAGAGGCGCTGGCGAAAGTTGTCTCGCGCATTCCGCAAAAGCGCCTGGGCAAGCCCGAAGAAGTGGCGCGCGTTGTGAAATTTTTGCTGGAGGATGAATCGAGTTACATCACCGGAGCGGTGTATTCGATCAACGGCGGATTAGATATGTAGCGATCCGCCGCTGATGCGCTGACGGTACAAATCGAAAATCGGATCTTTTCCGAATCCGAGGCGTTCGTAGAACCGCATGAGATGCGGCTCGGAATGCGGAATTTCGACCATCATGCTCGCCGCCGACGTTTCCTGCGCGAACGCCTGCGCAGCGCGCACGAGCCGCGTAGCGCAGCCCGCTTCCCGCGCCGTTTCGGCGACATAGAGATCGCTGACAAACCAAATGCGTGCGCAATACCATGACGAGAATAGCGGGTAGAGCTGAATAAAGCCTCGCGCATCACGCGGCTTGCCTGCAACGAAGACGACGGATTCGTCGCGCTGCAAGCGTTCGAGCAAGAATGTCCGCGAGCGTTCGAGCTCGCTCTTCTTCGCGAAGAACATGCGGTATGCGTCGAACAGCGGCGCGAGATCGTCGATGTCGGCGGGGGTCGCGCGGCGGATGTCATCCGGCGATTGCATTGGCTCCTCCGAAGATCAGATATGCAAGGCTGCTGCACGCGATCAGCGCCCAGAGAATGAAGCCCAGCAGCAATGGCCGCAAACCGGCGGCGCGAATTGCAGCGGCGTTTGCGGAAAGGCCAACGCCGCTGAGCGCGACGATGATCAGAAACAGCGCTGTTTGCGTTATGGCGCCGTGCACGCCGGCCGGAATCGGGATGAGCGAGTTGATCGCCGCTGCAACGATGAACCATAGGATGAACCACGGGATAATCACCATCCAGTCGACGCTTTCACCGGAGGCGCGAGCTTTGAAGATCCGTTTGCCGGCGTAGAAAATGACGATAGGGATGATCAGCGTCGTGCGTGTGAGCTTTACGATCACCGCTTCGTCGCCGGCCGCATGTCCGTACACGAACGCCGCGGCGACGACGGACGAGGTGTCGTTGACTGCCGTGCCGGCCCACACGCCGAACGCGTGTTGCGATAACCCGAGTGCGTGGCCCGCTGCGGGAAAAACCAGCACTGCGACTAGGTTGAACAGAAACACCGCGGAGATCGCGTACGCTGTGTCGGCCTGATCGATATCGCAGACGCTCGAGACGGCGGCAATAGCGGAGCCGCCGCAAACTGCCGTTCCGGCGCCGAGCAGCCGGCGTAAATCGCGGTTGAGGCCCAGGGCTTTGCCCAGGAAGAATGCCGCAGTCAAAACAAGCGCGAGCGTGCCCAGCATCAGCGGCAATGAACGCAAACCCCCACCGACGATCTCGCCGAGTTGCAAATTAACGCCGAGTAAGATGATTGAGAGCTGCAACACCGTCTTGCTTGCGAAGCGAATGCCCGGCGCAAAACGAACGTCCGGTTTCCGGACGACGGCGATCAATAGCCCGAGTACGATGCCGAACACGGGGCCGCCGACAATCGGCAGCTCGCGTCCGAATACGAACGCAACGACGGCAACGGCGGTACATAATAAGAGGCCCGGCAGCATAGGTTACCGCCCCGGGTACAATGCCCGCATGCGAAACTCAGCTTTCCTTGCAATAGCAGCCGCCGCAGTGCTCGCATGTAGTCTCACCGCCGGCGCGCAAACGGTCCCTTCGATGCAAACGTCACCGGCGAAAGCGCAGGATGCCGTCATGACGTTCTTCACGCAAGATTCAGTCGGCGACGTGCAGCTTGGGCGCTTGGGTTTGATGAAGTCGCACAACGCCTCGGTGCGAACGCTCGCGCAAGCGATGGTCCATGACCATACGATGACGGCGGACCAGGGCTACCGCGTCGCGAAATCGATTGGCGATCAGGACGTGCAGTTCAAACCAGGTGATGATAACGTCATTCTACTTACGCACCTCTCACACTATTCGGGTGCGCAATTCGAGAAAGAATACATTAGCGCGCTTGTTGACGCGCACAAGAACGACATCAAGAACGCGAACGACTCGCTCGAGTTTGCTACGGACGCCTCCGTGCGCTCGTATCTACAGACGACGCTGCGCGTGGACCATAAACATTTGGCGATGGCGCAGGCAATTCAGCAGAAGTTCTAGGGACACGCAGTTAGATTCCGGTGGGATATGTTTCGGGGGCTTCTTCGGTGTCGGGGCGGGTGATGCGGTCGAGGGGTTCGACGGCGGTGGTTTCGTCGATGTGGATGACGGCGTCGAATTGTTGCGCGAGATTCGCCTCGAAGTAGTGGCTCCAGCGTTCGGTTTGCGGGCGGTAGATTACGCCGATTGCGCGTTCCAGTGCGCGTCGTGGAACATCGGCAGTGTTATCTGAATTGAAGATCGTGATGAACTCGGGGACGCCGTGGCGGTGGAAACGTTCTTCGTAGCTGCCCTCGAGCGCCGGCAGCACGACTTTCAAGCTCGGGAGCTCATCCCAATTCGTCGCGGCCGTTACCGTTCCACGATAGGTGGTGAATCCGACGTTCACCGCTTGCGCTCCGTAGCGTTCGCGTGCGAGCTGTCCGATGTTGAGCTCGCCGCGCTCGCCCATTTCTGTACGGCGGGCATCGCCGACGTGCGAGTTGTGCGCCCATACGACGATCTTACTATCCGCGCCTAGTGTGCGATCCAGGTGCGCGAGCAGCGCGTCTAGCGTTTCCGCCATGTGGCTATCGCGTAGATTCCACGACGACTTGCGTGTGCCGAAGAGCGAGCGGTAATACTCCTCGGCGTTCTTTGCCAGGCGCGCGTTTTGTTCGGCGAAGAAATATTCGTCGATAGCGGCGAAACCGTCGCGCCGTGCATATTCGTGCGCGTGCTCGCGTAGTTCCACGAGCTGTGCGAGCACTTCATCGGAGCAAGGTTCGACGCCTAGATGCGTGCCGTGCGCGTACGACTCCGTGTCCGTTCCGAACAGTTCAAAACACGAATAGCGCTCGCGCGCACGCCGGGCGGCGTCGGGATCGGTGCGTTCCAAGTACTCGACTACGGCGCGCATCGACGCGTGCAAGCTGTATAGATCCAAGCCGTAAAATCCGGCGCGGGCCGGTTCGGTTTGCTTTAGATTGTGCTCGTGCAGCCACTCCACGAAAACGGCGACCTCCGTGTTGCGCCACATCCAGATCGGAAACCGCGTGAAGGCGCCAAGTGCCTCGGCGGAAGTTGACATGTGGGGCATGCCGCGCACGTAACGGTTTACGCGGTATGCGTCCGGCCAATCCGCCTCGACGGCGATAGCGTTGAAGTTCTTTTCTTCAATGAGCCGCTGCGTAATGCGGGCGCGCTCGGCGTAAAACTCACGCGTACCGTGCGAAGCCTCACCTAAAAGCACGACGCGCGCATCGCCGATGCGCTCGAGCAGCGCGTCGTAGTTTAGGGCCAAAGCTCGCGAATGTGGCGCGAAATTGTCGCTTTGATCTTTTCGTACTCGTCCGGCATGCGTGTTTGCAGCACGCGCAGCACGCCGGCGACCGTGCGCGGGAAATCGACGCGCTCACCGTAGCCGATGAAATGCGGACGGACGTGATCGATAAAGAGCTCCGCTGAGCGGTCGGTCGCGGGAGCGCGGCTGGGATCCCAGTTTTCGAAGTAGAGTCCGCGTATCAGCGTCGGTAACTGCGCGGAGAGATGCCCGCTTTGATCGGCGGTGATTTCATCGCGAACCGCTTGCAATACACCGCGCAGTGCTTGAAAGGCGTAATGGCGATCTTCCAAACCCGTCTCGCGCGCGACATCGGCAAGCCATTCGTACGTTTCGTGCGTCGTCTTTTCGACGAGATCGATTGTTGCTTGCGTAGGCATACCGACAGTATGCGCCTCGCTCCACGAGCCCACAACAAGGGCCCGCTCGTTGTTTAGTTCGTAAACTCCTGGACGAACATGATGTCGCCCGACGGCTCGCGCACCGCTGCAATGCCGACATGACCGAAATTAGGCTGAAGAATGTTCTCGAGGTGATGCGGACTGTGTACGAGCGCGTTGTATGCCTGTGATTCGCTCGTGGCGAGCGCCAAATTTTCTCCCGCCCACGAGAACGTGACGTCATCGCGGCGCATGCGTTGGAACGGATCGACGCCTTCGGGCGAATTGTGATCGAAGTAGTGGCGTTGCACCATGTCGACCGCGTGCTCCGTCGCAACTTCCGTCAGACGCTGGTCGATTTGCAATGCCGGTAATCCGGCGTGAGCTCGTGTGGCATTGATGTCGGCAAGCATAGCCAGCTGGGCTCCCTGGAAAATGGAAGCCGCCTGCATGACTACACCCAAAATGAGGGCAACCATGATCTGAGTAACGGCTGTCGGGCCAAGATTATTACTTGGTTGCTTTTCCGTGAAGCGTCGGCGGGCGGCTCTTAATGTCGCGGACGCCCTCGCTAGCGCTCAGGTGCGCCCCTTAAAGGAAGCCAAGAAGGTGCTAAGCAAGCCTAGCGCCATGAGTTCCTCTACTCTCATTACCTCTTCTCTGGCTGGGCGCGTCGGGGTGGTTACCGGCGGTGCGCGTGGAATCGGCGCGGCGATTACGGCTGCGCTGGCGACCGATGGCGCCAAAGTCGCCGTTCTGGGCTTGCCTGCCGACCGCGAGCGTACGGAAAATTTACGCGCCTCGCTGAACGGCACGGCGCAAAATATTGTCTTCTATGAGGGCAACGTCGGCGAGCCGGAGCGCTGCCAGGCGGTGGCGGACGCGATCGTTCAGGAACACGGCCGCATCGATTTTTTGGTCAACAACGCCGGCATCACGATGGATCACACGCTTCGTAAAATGACGGTTGAGGAATGGAATACGGTTCTACAGGTTGACCTGTCGGGGCCGTTTTTTATGATCAAAGCGGTTATCGAGCAGATGATTGCGCAAAACTACGGACGCATTGTCAACATCAGCTCCGTTGTCGGGCTGTCGGGGAACGTCGGTCAAGCGAATTACTCCGCCGCGAAAGCCGGTCTGATTGGTTTGACGAAAACCGTTGCGCTGGAATGTGCGAACAAAGGCATCACGGTGAATGCGGTTGCGCCGGGCTTCATCAACACCGAAATGGTTGCCGCGATGCCGGCGCAGGCGATTGAAGCCGCAACGGCGCGCACGCCGATGAAACGCCTGGGTACACCGGAAGAAATTGCGCGCATGGTTCGCTTTTTGATTGACGAGAACAGCGGCTACATTACCGGCTCGGTGTTCAGTGTCAACGGCGGGATGTACATGTAATGAATACGATGGCGCCGGAAGATCTCCAATACGGCATGGATATTGCCGGACTCGATCCGGCTTCGCTCGGCGATGCGCTCAAAGCCGTCGTGGCCGACGCGATGTCGGATCCGGCGCGGATGGCGCTGTGGAGTTCGCAGCTGATGCTGGAGCAGCAGCAGGCGGGGTTGCGGTTTTTGCAGCGGATGAGTGGGGCTCACCATGACACCGCGGCAACCACTGCCAATAGCAAAGACAAGCGGTTTGCGGATGAGGCGTGGGAGAGTAATCCGTTTTTGGCGACGATTCTTGAAGAGTTTCTGGCGCGTACGCGGGCGGCGATGAATTTGGTTGAGACTTCGCGGCTTCCGGAGGCGACGAAAACGAAAGCGCGCTTTGCGATGCGGATGCTCAACGATGCGTTCGCGCCCAGTAACGTGCCGTGGCTCAATCCGGTTGTCGTTAAAGAAGCGCTCAACACCGGCGGATTCAGTCTGATGCGGGGCATGCAGAATTTCATGCAAGATGCCGTGGAAAACAAAGGCATGCCGCAGCAAGTCGACAAGAGCAAACACGAGCTCGGCGTCAACCTTGCCGCTACGCCCGGCCGCGTCGTCTTCCGCAACGAGCTCATCGAACTCATCGCGTACGAACCCCAGACGCCGAAAACGCATGCGATTCCACTGCTGTGCAGTCCGCCGTGGATCAATAAGTTCTACATTATGGATTTGGCGCCGGGACGCTCGTTTGTCGAGTGGGCGGTGCGTCACGGCCATCAGACGTTTATGATCAGCTATCGCAACCCCGATGCGACGATGCGCGATTATCTGATGGACGATTATCTTCAAAAAGGTTTGCTGACGGCGCTCGATCAGGTCGAACATATCACGGGTAGCAAACAAACGAACCTCGCTGCGCTGTGTCTGGGCGGCACGCTGACACTCATTATGCTGGCGTATCTCCAGGTGCACGGACAAGCGCACCGCATCAATAGCGCGACGCTTACGAACTCGCTTATCGATTTCGCAGAGCCGGGCGATCTTGGCGTATTTACCGATGAAACGACGATCTCGCGCTTGGAGCGCAAGATGAACGAACGCGGCTATTTGGACTCGAGCGAGATGTCGGGCACGTTCGATTGGATGCGCGCGAACGATTTGATTTGGAGCTACGTCGTCAACAACTGGTTCATGGGCAAGACGCCGCCTGCGTTCGACATCCTGGTATGGAACAGCGATTCAACCCGCATGCCGGCGGCGATGCACTCGCAGTATCTGCGTGCTTGTTACTTACACAACCAGATTGCCAAAGGGCAGTTCACGATCTGCGAGACGCCGATCGATCTTTCAAGCATACAAACGCCGCTCTACGTGCTCGGCGCCGAAGCCGATCATATCGCGCCGTGGCGCTCTACATACCGGACGATCAACCTGGTGGGCGGTGACGACAACAAGTACACGCTGACCAATTCCGGACATGTGGCCGGAATCTGCAATCCGCCGGGCAATGCGAAGTCGCATCACTTCACCAAAGAGCGCGCGGAGCGCACGGAGAGTGCCGAAGATTGGCGCGCGTCCGCGCAGCGTTTTGCCGATAGTTGGTGGAACGACTGGGCGGCGTGGGCGGAGCAGCGTGCGGGGAAACTGGGCAAGCCGTGCGATCTTCCGCAAGGCGATGCGGCACCGGGGACGTACGTGCGCGGATGAGCGAGAATCAAAACAAAGCGTGGCAAACGCTAGGCGAGTTCATTCGCAGCCAACGCGAGCTCGCAAACCTTTCGCTGCGCCAGCTCGCCGATATCGCGCACGTTTCGAATCCGTACTTGGGCCAGATCGAAAAGGGTTTGTATAAACCGTCGGCCGAGGTGCTGAAAAACATTGCGAGCGCGCTGCAAATTTCCGCAGAGACGATGTACGCGCAAGCCGGTTTGCTGGATGAGGATACGAAGGCGCCACCCGGGCAAAATGTCGAGCAAGCCATTCGCCTGGATCCGCATCTGACGACGGATCAAAAAGACACGATGATCCGCATCTATCGCGGCTTCACGGCTCGCGAGTAACAGCAAGTTCGCCAAAACAAAGGGCCCACACCGGTAGCGGTGCGGGCCTTTTTGTTTGCCTTTGCTGCGCGGCTACGGGTGCGCTGAAAAGGTGAACGGGATGGTAACCGGCGGACTGAAGATGTCGTCTTGAACGACGATATTGCACGTCGCTCCGATTGGACCGCTCAATCCGCCGACAGGCGCACTGTACATGAGCGTTACGTGCAACGTGTATGAGTCCGGATCGCTCAGGGACGGTGCGTCGATGCCGCCCGGCCCGCCCAGGATGACGTTCAATTCACCGCCCGCGACGTTCGTGCAGTGGGTGGCATCTGCAAATGAAGGACGCATGGTTCCGCTAAGTTTTTGCCACTGCGTCCAGGCGCCGCCGGCGCCGAGAGTCCCTTTGCTCAACATCAGGCGGCAGAAAGCGTAGTAGTCGTCGACAGTCGAGAGTAGGCCCCCCGAGCCGAATTCGAATGCTGTTTCGTCGAGCCACGCATAGAGCGGCGGCTTAGGCCGAGTGCGGCGGTTTCCTGGGGGGTGATCGTGCAGGCCGGGCCTCGATGCCTCGGTCGTGCTTCGATGCCTCACCATGACACAGGGCCGGCGCGGCGACGAACCAATCCCCTTAGATTAGAGACGGCACTGTGGATGCATAGCGAGATGAAGGCTTGACAAGTTTAGCGACTGCTAAGTATACTTAGCACATGACTACCGATTTCGTGAAGTTCGCCGGGCAGTTTCAAGAGCAAACGCTGGCTGCCGTTAAGCAAGCCCAAGACCTGAACGTTGCCGCGTTTGCGCAAACGCAGAAGTTCTTCTCCGAACTGGCCAGCACCGAGAAGATCTCGCTGGAGACCGTTGCCTCGCCGACCAAGTTCGTCGAACTGAGCTTCGAGTACGCCAACAAGTTCATGGACCTGCGCAAGCAGTACGCGCTGCAAGTTGCCGAGATGGTTGAAACGGCAACGAAGAACGCCGTAAAAACCGTCAGCGAAAACTAAACCGAACTCCGTTTTCTCCACAGACGGAGTGCAGCGAAGCCGGCGAGCAGCAACGCCGGCTTCTTTCTTTGTGTTATGCGCCGCATGCGAATTGTAGTTATCGGCGCCAGCGGCCTTATCGGTGCTGCGGTCGTCCAAGCACTTGGACCGCGCCACGACGTCATCGGCGCGAGCCGGCATTCCGGTGTTCGTGTCGACCTGAAGGATCCGCAATCCATTCGCGACATGTACGATGAAATCGGCGCCGCTGATGCCATTGTGAGCTGCGCGGGCGAAGGTGCGTACAAACCGCTCGCGCAGCTCACGGATCACGACTTCGCGCTCAGCGTCAACAGCAAAATGATGGGACAGATCAATGTTGTGCGCTATGGTCTGGACGTGCTGCGCGACGGTGGTTCATTCACGATTACGACTGGAACGCTGGCTCAGCATCCCGCGCCGGGTTCGGCCGCACTGACGCCGGTGAACGCCGCGCTTGAAGGTTTCGCGCGCGCGGTTGCGCTGGAGCTAGAGCGAGGTTGCCGCATCAATGCAGTCAGTCCCGGTTGGGTCGCTGAAACGCTTGCCGCAATGGGCCGCGATCCTTCCGGCGGGACGCCGGTCGCACAGGTCGCGCAGGCCTATGTGCGTGCGGTCGAAGGAAAGCAATCCGGCCAGATCATCGGCGTCTGAGCCGATTTTTTGGGTACGCGGTGCCCATGGACAACGATCGCACCATCAACGAGAGCGACGTGCAAGATGAAAACCTGCGCGATCGCAACATCACCGACAGCGGACAACGTCTCACCGGAACACGCACCCGCAGCGAAAAAGGCGAGACGGGCACCGGTAGCATTCGTGACGATATCGATACGAACACGGATACCGACACCGCATCGGAAGACATCAGCAGCCGCAGCGATTTAGGAGTGGGCGAATAGTTTTCGCCCACTCGGGTGCTGCTGCTAGACTGACACATCACGGCCACTGCCGGAGGACAAAGTCAGGTTCGTAGTAAGCGATTGAAAAACGAGCGGTAGCGTTGTAAAGCGACGCGTAGCGCTTCTGTATCGGCCTCGCCGCCTTTACTCCATTGGCCTTCGAGAGTTCCGCGTTCGCGGGAGAACGTTTCGGTGAGTTCGTTTACGAGCTCGCTGACGAGCTGTTGCGCGTTCTGGACGGCAGTGCGTGGATCGTCCACAAAGCCGGCTTGTACTTCATCCCAGCGCTCGCGCAAATTGTCCATGCGCTCGGGGGGCAAAAATCCTTGATCTGTGGCGTCCGTAGCGTCGCCGGTATCGCGAGTGTCGCGGGTACCGGCAGTGTTGCGCGCACCGGCAGTATCGCGAACGTCCGATGCACGCCGATCCGTTTCCGGGCCGCCTATGATGATGTCGTCGCGGACGGATTGGCCGCCGGTCTGAGTGGTTTGTGCCGCCGGGTCGTTGCCCTGTTGAATGTCTCGATCGCGTGGATTCATGCGTTCGTTCTCCCGTCGCTGCCTAACAGGTCAGTGAAAAGCGCGCGATAATGCACCATCGCTACGCGTAGGTCTTCGGTTGTTACTTCGCCGCGCTCGCTGCGCGTCGCAATATCGTGCGCTGCACGATAATTCTCGACGACCTGCGGATGGTCGGCGGAGATGTCGGCGACGCGTTGATCGAAGTTTTCCATGGGATAGCCGCGATCGCGCATTACGCTCGTGACCAAACGATCCGCGTCAACGAGTGCATCCTTCGGTTTATCGACAAAGCGCGATTGCACGGTGCGCCATTCTTCCGTGTAGCGATCGCGCGCACCCGGGGGAAGTTCTTCGATGTGGAATTTGCGAACGCGCGCTTCGCGCTGCGCAAGTTCGCGCTCTGCAGCGCTGCGATCGCCGGTTTGCTTGACGACTCGATCGTATTCAGGACCGAAGCGTTTCTGCAAACGCGCCGACCGCGCACGCTGCGAGGCGACGATTGCGATGATGATTGCAACAACCACCACCGCAACGATGATATAGAGGGTCGAATTGCTGCTCGTCATGTTTGGAATGGTACCCGCGCTCCGGCGTAACGGTAGCAGTCAAGGCCTCGATGCCTCGGCCGTGCTTCGATACCTCACCATGACACTGGAGCGCCGTGGCGCTTTTGCGCCTTTCCGCTGCCCGCGATTTTTTTCCCCGTGCCGAAATGGATTCTCGGAACGCGCGACACGCTGCTTGCAACCCCAGCATTCCGACGAGCTATACAGGGCGGTATGCACACTTACGAGCATAAACAAATATCGCCGTGGCCGCAGGCAGCGCTCGGCGCCTTCATTTTATTGCGGAAGCGGCGTCCCTCGCTTCTTGGCCTGGGCCTCGCGCTGCTCGCGATGCAGGGCTCTGCACTAAAGACGCGTGTCGACGGGCGTGGCGTTTCATGGAACTTCGGATTAAGTCTTCCGCTCTTTGAGATCCCGTTCGACGATATCGCGGACGTCTACATGACCGAAACCGCACCGTGGCAGGGATTCGGCGTTAACTGGACGCCGCAACACGGGTGGCTTTGGAAAATATCCGGACGCGACGCTGTGACGATTCGTAAGAAAAACGGCGGCATCGTTACGCTTGGAAGCGACGACGCCGCCGGACTCTTCGGTGCCATCACCTCACGCGCATCGCGCGTATGAAATTACACTGCGGCTGGATTTAAGGAGGCGCGGACTTCGATTTCGACGCAGCCGCGGAGGGCGTTTGAAACGGGGCAGCCCTTTTCTGCTTCTTCTGCCAGTTGCTGGAAGCGCGCATCGTCGACGCCCGGAACGTCGCCGGTGACGGTGAGTTGCATTTTGGCGATTTTGAAACCGCCTTCGATTTGTTCCAGCACGCAGAGCGCCTTCGTATCGATGCGGTTCGAAGCGATGTTTTGCCGTCCCAGATATGCGGTGAATGCCATGCTGTAGCAGCCGGCATGCGCGGCTGCAATTAATTCTTCGGGATTCGTGCCCGGTTCGTCGCCGAACCGCGTTGCGAAACTGAATGGGAGATCTTTGATGGCGCCGCTTTGGGTGGAAACGGTGCCTTTGCCGCCTTTGAGATCGCCGGTCCATGTGCCGGACGCACGTCGATGTATAGCCATGACGCTCCGTTTTGCACAGGCGCTCTAACAGCCCTTGCCCATCAGCACGTAACCCTCGTGCGGCGGGATGACCATAGACGAACGTACGGATGCCCGATTTTCAATATCTTTCAATGCCGTCGACGGCGGTGCGTACGTTTGCGGGGAGCCGCCGGCATTTACAACAACCGTCGCGCCGGTGAAGCGGCGCGTAAAGAGCGCGCCGTTGGAAGTGGCTTCACCGCACGGCGTGCCGATTGCGGCATCGTATTCGCTGTGGTATTGCTCGGTGCCGTAATCGTGCACGCCGCCGACGAAGAGCAACGCCCTCCCTTCGTTGCCCAGCAGATACGTGGCCAGCGAGTATTCAAACCCCTCGCTGTCCGCGTGTGTTTTATTTGCAAATTTATCAACCATCAGTACCGCGGCGCCCGCGCGCTGCGCATACTGCATCCACGCAAGTGTTTGCTGAACCAGTCCGCTTCTGTCTTTGTACTCGCCGTAATCGCTAAAACCGGTTTCGTCCATGATCACATCGGTGTTGCGCAAGAGCTCTTGCTCGTACGGATCGTTCGCGTTGCCGTCTGAATGATTGATGATGAGCGACATGCCCATACTGTGCAGCACGCTGCGCGCCTGACGAACGTACGAAACCACGTCGGCGTTCCACGCCTTATCGTTGACGCTCGCATAACGGCGCACGAAGGTGTTGCCCTGCCACACGCCGCAGGCGAATTCGCTGCGGTTCTCGTGCTGTCCGAACGATCGATTTCCGCCGATCAGCGTGTTCCAGAACACCGCTTGGTCAATTGCGAGTGAGTTATAGCCTTGCTCGGCGGCAGCATGCGCCATCGTAGAAATTTGTTCGCGCACCGCCTCGCTGTTGTGAATATCGATCGGCATATCGCCGTCGTTAATGCCCGGCATGTACGCGATGTCGTGCGTCGGTGTGCCGTCGGACTTACACGCATATAAGATCCACGACGGATGATTACTCTGCCACCACGACAGCGATCGATGCGTGATTTCGTTACGATCGAGTCCCATGATCAGGTACAGCGACACGTCCATCGCGCTGTGCGCGCTGCGCCACACTCCCGGTTCCGTCGAGCCCCACACAACATCGTATCGCGGCGCGTAATGCTGCACCGTTGACGCGCTCATGCGTCCGCCGGCGTAATCGAACACTTGAACAAGGCCGATACGGCCGATGGTGCTCGGAATGCGCGCACTCGAGCCGGAGACAGGCGCGGGGGTGAATACGGGAGCCGGCGTAGGCGTAGACGCGCCGGGGGAATGTGGGGCAGGCGCATTGATCGCTGCCGGAGGCAGGGCCGCATCGGAAACGCTCGATCCGCCGCCGCCACAACCCGCGGCAGCGATCAATGACGCGAATGCGGCGACAAAGTGAATCTGTCGCACCACACGTATGTACCGGATGCCCTCGCAGTGACAATAGTCCGGCCTTTACCAACTATTTGGGTCGAATGGCCTATTGCGGCCAGGAGGAATTAGCGCCGGATAGCCGGGTGGATATACCAAATTAAAACATGGTTAGAAAGGAGCGCAAACGGACCCGCAACAAAGCCGATAGACTAGACCCCAAGACGGCGGAGGAACTGGTGTTCGCGGCTCCATTCATCTTAAGTGCGCTGACGCTCGCGCCGGCGCCGGCGCCCGACCCGTATCAACTGTTTGCGCACGCGCGCGAGAAATGGGCTGCGCGGCGCTATCCGCATTACCTCGCGTACACGGTCGCCGTTCAAGTCAGCGAAAACGGCGTTGCGAAGAGTAACCACTATCACCTCACGTTCGATACCACGCTTGGCAAAGTCGACGTGAACCCCATAAGCGACGAAGAACACGCCGCGCCACCGCAAGCCACGGGCGCGACGATTCATCTGCTGCCGAAGCGTCAGGGGAAGGCGATCATCGACAAGCGCGTTGGCGCCGCTCCCGACGCCGTAGATTATTTAGGCGTTCCGGTGATCGCGCCGACATATACATTCGGCATGCTGCCGCATGCGACGATACTTTCGCTTTCCGTGAACGGCATCGACAGCGATGCGCTGGTGCAGCAAATCCGCAATGAGTTTCACGATCCGATGCCGCCCGTGAAAGCCGAACAATTGCAGAATACCGGCACCGTGAAGTCGATCGCTTCCGTCATCTCGACCGCGCGCAGCTACGACGTGACCTATGCGGGCATGGACGCCGTCGATGGCGTGCAATGCTATCATCTGCTGCTGCATCCCGCTGTTGCGCGCCCATATTTGCGTCTTCGCGAGCTATGGATCGATCCGGCGACGAATTTGACGCTGCAACTGATTACCGCGGGTAACTTCAGTGTAGCTAATGTTCCATGGCGCGTGAAATTTGCGCATGCGGGCGACGCGACGTACATCCTTTCCGAAGAAGCGCTTGCGCCCGTGGTCTTCAACGAACATCGCTACGAGCACGCGGTGGTTTCGTTTAACGACGTCACAGCCATCGATCGGCCTGCGCGTGCTATCGGAAGTTTTTTCCTCTCGAAAAACCTGATGATGTCTGAGCCGGAGTTCTAGCGCCGCAGCAAGAAAACGGCGCTATGAAGACTGAACGCTTCGGCGCTTTTGCTGTTGTTTTTTCTCTGGTTCTCTCGCTCGGCGCAAACGCTGCCTCGCCGGGAATTATCGGGTGGGCTTCCGGTCCGCAAGTTGGCACGGAACTTCAGTTCGAGCAAATGATGATGAGCGTTCCGAGTCCGGCGCGCGCGATGGAGATCGAACATCATCTCTCGATGGTGCCGCACCGGGCGGGCTCGCCGGCCGATTATGCGACGGCGAAGTTCGTTGAAGCGCGGCTGAAAGCCGACGGATTTGAAACGCGCATCGTGCCGTACAGCGTGTGGTTCACCGGCCCGGTCGTGCAGCAACTCGATCTCGTCGCTCCTACGCCCCATCACTTCGATCTGCTCGAAGGCACCGCGCCGCATACAAAGTGGGAGCGCATGGCGGGTCCCGCGTTTTTGGAAAACTCAGGCGACGGCGATGTCACCGGACCGCTGTACTACGTCAACACCGCATCGAAAGACGATCTTGCGAAGCTCGACGAGCTGCACGTGAACCTGCATGGTGCGGTGGTCGTGCTGCGTCTGGGCGCGCCCGGTAGTGCCGGTTTCCGAAATGTCGATCCGAAATTCAATTCATACAAAGAACTCGCTGCGCGTGGCGTCGCGGCGATCCTCGAGTTTATGGATCCCGCGACGACGGGTTACGGCGGCGGCGCTACGTGGCCGAACGGCAATTACAAGAATTTGAACATGGCCGAACGCATGGGCGGGCCGAGTCCCGCAAACGGCTTTATGAGTGGTGCGGCGCCGGGCGATCCGACGCTGCCGGGTAAAGCGCCGGTTCCGGGCGCTGCGCACTTGCCGTGGAGCGAGGTGCCGCATGCAACGATTCCGGAGCTGAGTATCACCGCCGGTATCGCGCGCACGCTGCTCGCCGGCATGGACGGCAAAACCGTTCCGCAAGCGTGGCATCCGATGTTCGAGTTCGTGCAACACATCGGCGGCAACGAGCACGTGCACGTGAAAGTGCGCATGACGCGACGCCTCACGACGATTTGGAATGTGTTCGGCGATATCAAAGGTTCGGAGCAACCCGGCTCGATCGTCATGATCGGCAGCCATCGTGATGCGATGACGTTCGGCGCCATCGATCCCGGCAGCGGTACCACGGTGATGATGCAAGATGCCGACGCACTGCATAAACTCGTGCAAAACGGTTATCGCCCGAAGCGCACGATCGAGATCGCGTCGTGGGATGGTCACGAATTAGGCCTGTACGGATCTGTGTCGTACATTTACCAATACGGTGCAGAGCTGCGTAAGAATGTTTTTCAATACATCAATACCGATCAGCTCACCACGGGCACGCCGTTTATCATCAGTTCGACGCCCGGACTTTGGGCGTTCATCAAACAAGCCGCGGATCTGGTTCGCGGACCCGACGGTTTGCCGCTGAGCGCACACGATACAAAAGACGAGCCGCTGCTTCGAGCGATGGGCGGCGGATCGGATCATCAAAACTTCGCCTACATGCTGGGCGTACCGAGCTCGTCGAACGGCTTTTACGGCGCATTCGGTGCGCACCATACTGCCGAAGACAACATCGACGGACTGCGCACGTACGATCCGGGCATGAAAGAAGCCGTTGTTACCGCGCAAGTGACGGCGCTACAGGCGATGCGCGCGGCGGGAGCAACGGTCGATCCACTGCGGATTTCCGAGATGCCAAAACAGCTGAAGAGCGATTTGCCGGCGTTCGTGGCGATCGCCGGCGGCAAGGTCAAAACCGATGCCCTAGCATCGGCCCTGAGCGACTTCTCGAGCGCGGCTGCGGCGCAAGATAAGGCCATGGCGGCGGCCGAGGCGGCCGGCGATGCGCACGCGATGCAGCAGATTGCAGTGAAGGAACACGCGGCGCGCGATGCATTTTTCGTGCCGGCGGGCTTATCGTTCAACGGCTATTACCACTCGCTGGACCGCGTTTTCACGAGTTTCCCGGAAGTGATTTTCGCCGGGCCTGACGCGAAAGCGCAACAGGACGCCGTCGATCGCTTCACGACCGCAGTTCAAAACGCAACCGCGGCGCTTCGATGAAACATTAAGATCGCAAAGGTTGCGCTTTCCGCGCATTATGACCGGCGCTTGACGCGCGCTTGACAACGACTGCAAACTTGACCGCAAAAGCCCGGTTTTACCGGGCTTTTGCATTTTCGGCCGCTTGTTGCGAGCCGCAGTGCGCCCGATAGTCTGTAGAGCAACTCAGCGTGCGCGCGCAACCGAGGAAGATGCCGTGACCATTCGTATTTGGGGGCCGAGTCGTTTGTGTGCCACTACGTACACATGCGAGTCGCTCGTATAGTCATTAACCGGGAGGGGTTTTTGCTTTTCAAACGTTACGCGCCGCTGTTTGCGGTAGCGAGTTTACTCGTTTTAGCGTCAGCGTGCGGCCATGCGTCCAGTGCGCTGCCGTCCGTTACGAACGCTGTACCGGACGCTCAACTGAGCGACCCAACCGCTACAAATAGCACCATCGCGGCACCTACGACAATGTCGTACTCGCAAAGTGGTTCGACGCTCACCATAACCGGTCCGATTGCTGCGGTACTGAGCAGCACAAAATTTGAAATTAGCGCAGGCACGGGCTGCGGTTCACTCAACGTTACAACGACGTCGTCGACGACGTTCAGTCCGTCCGGCGCGAAGCCGGTCGCCGGTGAAACGGTGACGGCAAAGGGCACCGGAAGCTGTGCCACTTCGCTTACCGCCACAAGCGTCACGGTCTCGTCGACAACCTCAACGCCGGCGCCCACTCAGCCGGCGAGCTCAACCATCACATCGAGCTACGCGACGACACCGTTTATGCCCAGCAGCCTTGGCAAGATCAGCGCATTCCAGATCTTTGACCAAACCAGCAACGGCACCATCACCGCGGGTACGGCTGAAGTTGACGGCCTGCGGTACTCCTCTGTATGGGGTGCTCGTCCCGGCATGGGTTCACCGTGGCGCGTGAGCAACAGCGCGCTCAAAAGCTCTTACTACATGCTGATGGATACCGACATGAGCACCAGCGGGTGGGGCGCCATTGGCCACTCGCTCACGTGGTGGAAGACGTATCATCCGGACTGGATCATGTACGCATGCACGTCCACCGGTACGCCGACGACCACGCCCGCGTACGATGACGGTTTGCCGAACGTTCCGCTCGATATTCATAATCCCGCGGTCGTTCAGTATCAAGTCGCGCAACAGGCAGCTCCCTATGCGCATCGCAACGGCTACACGGCACTTGCCTTCGATCAAGTTGATTTCTGGTTCGCCGGCTCAGGCGGTCCCGGATATTACCCGTGCGGCATTTACAGCGGCGGCAAGTTCGTGCGCCGTTACACCAGCAAGAGCGATCCGAATTGGGCAATCGATGTCGTGAACTGGGTGAAAGCTGCGCATGCCATTCTGCACAGCAACTCAACAATCGCACCGTACGGCCTGAAGATGATCGTCAGTCATCCGGGCGAGAACATCACGACGAACGAAATCAATTTGCTCGCCAACACCGATGCGGTTTTGGACGAAACCGGGTTTACAAACTACGGCAAATATCTGATGCCGAGCGTGGCTCCGGTGGAGCGCGAAGCGAATTGGATGCGGTACGCGCAAGCGCACGGTACCGCGGTGCTCATCAATAACGATTGGGGATCGATCGCAATGGGCGCAGCGCAGAAAGACTACTCGATTGCCACGTATCTGCTGGGCAACGAACAAGCGGCGTCGCTGTTTGCTTCTTCTCATACCGGCTACGGCATCGAAAACTGGTATCCGGAGTACTCCACGACGACGGGTAGGGCATGCGGCGAATACTACGCCGGAACGGCACCGGGAATTCTCTACCGGAAATTCGCCGACGCACTCGTCGTGGTCAACGCCGGCGGTAGCGGCACGCAGCGCGCTGCGCTTCCGTCCGGCCACACGTACGTAGACATCGAACGGCGCAGCGTTAGCAACCCGCTAACGATTGCGCCTAACGACGGCTACGTTTTGAAAACGGTGAACGGCTGCTTGTAGTTGATCTAAGCCGGCAACGTACAAAAGAAGACGCCGGGCGATTTGCCCGGCGTTCTTTTTTAGTCGATAAGATTTTCGTCGTGGTCGCTGCGTATCACCGGCACCGAGCGTTTTACACGGGCCATGTGGTTTTGAATTTCTTCGTCCAGATGCGTGATGTCGGAGCCGAGGCGCTCGAGCCGGCTTCTTATGTCTCTAAAGTCCAAGTTTTGTGGTTCTGGTGTCATTCCCGAAGTCGCTACCTACAAAAAATTGAAGGCCTGTTGGCGTACACAATACCACATTTTGCGGGCGGCTAAACCGCAGTAACTACCTAGCGGATGGCTAAGCGATCTCGGCGACGAGCGCTTTGAAACCCGCGTCCAACGTTGGACGGACGCCGTGCTCTTTGACGGTGGCCAGGTACTTGCGATATGCGTGCGCAGCCGCTCGCCTCTGTCCGGTTTGAAGGAGCGCGCGAATCCGTAGCTCCCACGCCGTTTCGTCGCACGGATCGGCGTCGAACATCATCTTCGCCAGCTCACCGGCCCACAGCGTGTCGTTTGCCTCGATCGCGTCGCGCGCCAGCGCTGCACCAAGCTCCATGGCAAGGTTTTGAAGCGCGCCGTTCGTTCCGGTAAACCACTCGTAATCGGCAAGGTGCGAGGGAATGCCGTTCATGATACCGCTGTAAAACTCAAACAACTCGTTTCGCTTTGCACGTAGCAGCTCGTTATCTTTGAACGCCGCTTCACAGATGGGTCGCATGTCGCGAAAATCGCATCCGATATGTTCGCCGATGACGTAACGATTTTTCGAAATCGCGACGACATTCGGATCGCCCGTCTGGATCCGCGCACGCCGAATCGTCATCTTGAGCGCATTGGCCGCTTCTTGTGGATCTTGGCCCGGCCACAGCATCTCGCAGAGTTCGTCGCGCTCGACGGGCCGCTGTTTGACGGCCAGTGCAACCAGTACATCGAAGACGCGCCGCGAGACGTTGATTGCCACCCCCTTGCGTTCAACAGTGCCCTTGGTAATGCACAGCGCCAAAGGTCCGTCGGCCTCACCTTCGCCCGCCATTGCGCGGTAGTGCTGAACGAGGCCATGCAGCGGCTCGCCGGGCGCGGGCGATTCGCCGGTCCGAAGCCGCTCGAGGGAAGATCCTAACTTGCCGGACGTCTCCAGACGATCGCAGATCAGTTGCGCCTCTGCAATCAATGCATCGCGTTTTTGCGGAACGAGCTCCGCGATCGCGGCACGCAGAATAATGCGGCCGATGAGTGCGCCGGAAACGTCGACGTTCTCGAGCGCGGCCGTCAGGCGAAGCAGCGCTTCATCGACCGAGCCCGAGTAAAACGCTTCCATCGCGTGCATATTCGCGCGCCAGACCGCCGTGCCCAGGCGCGGAACGTCTTGATCGAACGGTGCATCGGCGATTGCGGAATACGCGGCAAATTCCCGGACGTTATGGCGTTCTGCAAACGAGCGCAGCGTCTTGCGCGCGTGGTCGGCGGTTGTGCGATCGCCTGCAAGCATCGCGCCGTTCGCTAATTCATGCATTGCGGCGGCATGTTCGGTTGCGGAGATCGATGCAGCCAAATCGATGCCGCGCAGCAGAAATGTTTTCTCGGCCTCCCAATTGCCGTCCATGCGTGCGCGCCGGACATTGATGGCGTTGAGCGCCGCTGCAACCTTCGGTAAAGCCGCAAATTCGCGCGGCACATTCTTCAGAACGTTCGTCGCTTGCGTCAACGAACACCGTAATGTCAGCGCGCTCGCCCACAATGCCGCGACGATCGCATCCGCGGCATTTGTTGAAACGCCGTCCGGCTCAACTAATGCACCAAATGCCGCGTCGGACTCCTCGAATTCCCCGCTTTCGCCAAGCATGAACGCGACCAGAGCTCGAAGCATTTTGACGACCTGCGCATCTTCGCTCGCCTCGCACCAAGCCAGCAATACTTGGCCCTCGGCGAGCATAACGTGCGAATCGACGTAGAGCCGGCGGAACGACCACGAACCGATCCACAAGCGCGGATTTGCCGTTAGTAAACTTTCCGGTATCGCCTGAAGAATCTCGATCGTGTGCGCATCCGGCTGCAACAATTCGCCGGGAGCGCGGGCAAGATATTCGGCGGCATCCGCGGGACGGCCGGTGTTGAGCGCAACCGTCGCGGCCGAGGTATAATCTTCGCGCTCGAGCAGTGATTCGATCGTAGACAACGCATACGAGTGCATGTCTTCAGGGCACAAATCCGCGAGCGTCGCCGATAGCAGCGGCGTAAGAACGAGCCGGCCGTCGCGCTCGATGAGCAAACGGCGATGCTGCAAATTTCGCAAGCCGGCGGCGATATTGCAGGCCGGCAGCGCCTCCTGGAGGGCTTCTTCGCGCGTATCACCGATCGCGGAGGCGGTCATGAGAACGGCGAGTTCTTCGACGGGCAGCGTTGCGACGATCCGGTTGTACACGAAACGCCGTAGGGGCGAATACGCGTTCGAATGTAAATTGCGCGCGGCCGATTCGCCTTCAGTGCGCAAAACGCGGCGCAGGAACGCTACGGCGCCGGCATGCCCGCCTGTCTGTTCGAAAGCAAAACGCGCCAGCGACATCGACGTCGATACTGTGGCGCCACGCAAAAATTCCGCGATTTCGTCGACGGTAAATGCGAGATCGGTGTCGTCGAAAAGACACACCTGCATGGCACTCTTGGAGCGAAACGGATGCGGCGCTGACGAATCCGTTCCAACGGCAACGGCGAGTTTACCCTGTGCGGGCGATTCCGACAACGCATCATACTGCGCCGCCTCGGCCGCCGACAGTTCGTCCCATTTTGGTAAGAGCGAAATGCAACCGTAACCAAACAGTTCAGCCAGCTGGCTCAGAAAATGGCTTCGGCCGGATCCCGGCTGCGCCACAATGTACACGTACCGAACCTCTGGGTCCGATACGCGTGCGAGAAGCCGCGCCCGTTTCACACTACACCCCCTAGCCGTGACTAGATCCATGTCCCCCGAACGGTTACGCTTCATGGAAAGCCGTAATGAGCGTTGACTAAACCGATTCTTTTACGCCGCTACTCGCAGCGGACCAGAATCGTAAAGCCAACCGTTCTTAACCTTCACGTTAACCGGGGACGTTTGTAATCCTCGGTACCAGCCGAAGTCTACAAACTCTTTGCATGGAATTTACACGACGTCGAAGCGCCGGTGAGCCTGCGCTGGGACTTATCGCCTACGCGCGGTGATCGACGTTATTGTGATAGTAGTACGCGTTGATGAACGGAGGTAACAGTGCGGCAGATTCGCGGCCGACGGCATTGACGAGGTCGGCTGCGTGTTTCATGCTATCGCACTCCTGAGCCGCACCCGCAAGCGCCTGCGTGATGAGGTTCGCCGACTTTTCGCCGTATTTCCGCACGAAATTTGAAACCTTCACTGAATTGCGCGAGATCATCCACGCGTGAAACCGGACGTCGGCGGCAAAGACGCCGGCGCTGATTTGGTCGCCCAAAGGCGATCTCTGATTGGGCATGGTGGTCGAGAAATAAGACATCCTGAGTTCCTTCCGTGTTACTGCAAAATGTGCAGTGTGAAAACCTGAGTACCGTTTGAACCGAGAGCTATGTTTTGCGCGCAGTCGCCGGCTGCGCGTGGAAATGCGGAGATGACGACCGTGGGTGTGGTTTGGCCTGAATAGGCGTCCGGCGCGATCAACGCATATGAAAGCGTTGCGATCGCGCTGCATGGTCCGCTGAGAATACGAGGGTTAGCCGCGGAAAATCCGGCGAGAAACGTTTGCGAGGACGGCACGACGCCGCCGGTCGGCACGCTATCGACGTAGACGAATTCCATTGCCGGTTGTGCCAATGAAAAGGAAAGCGTTGCCGGTTGATAGCGCACCTGTGCGCTCCATGGCGCCGCGGGCAGCGACGCGAGTGCGTCGGTTCCGAGCGCGGACGCGGCTCCGCCGCCGCATGCCGGCAGCACGACGAGTGCGAGGAGAAAGACAATCGCGGCGACCCATTTCATGAACAACCCTCCGTTGCTGCCATGGTACGCAGGGCCGGGGTCGCCGCGGTGCCGCTTATGGTGTCCTAGGTTTGCTTTTTAGTGTCCGAACCGGCGGACACTGAGCGTCAGGCGCGCGCCGGTGTGCGGTGATGCTCGATGATGCAGGCGCCTTCGTCGAGCGAAACGCGCTTAATTTTCATTTGCGGATAGTTGCGTTTGACGAACTCGACGGCGAGCTCGTTGGATTCTTTCTCGCCCGCCTCCGTTTCGAAGACGCTGACGGTATCGAGCGTGTCGCTTCCGGTTTTAATCGCGTAGTATCCGACGAAGCCGCTTACGTGTTTGAGGCGCGGGACGAAATCGTCCTCGAGCCGGTCCTTGAGATCGCGGTAGATTTCGGGCTCAACGGTGTACCGGCGAATGGCCACGTGCATAATCGACCTTGCCTTTCCAGAAAGGAAGATAGGCACTGAGTATAGCGCTTCGAACGGGAGGGTGCACGGGGGTTAGGCGGCGGTTTTTATGCCGAGGGCTTCGCTGAGTTCGAGGGCGAGGGATTCGATGGCGGCGTGGGTTCCGATGAACCATTCGTATTCGGCCAAATGATGCGGCATCGAGGACGTGACGCGTACGCAAAACTCGAAGATCTGTTCGCGATTGCTCGCTAGCACTGCCGGATCGCGCAGCGCCGCTTCGCAAAGATTACGCATGACGCGCAAATCGCATGCCACGTTTGCGCCCAAGCTGTAGCGGCCGTTGGACGTGCAGATGATTTCCGGCTCGCCGCTTTGAAGGCGCGCGCGCCGTATCGTCATTTTCAGCGCGTTGGCCACGTCGTCGCACGCTTCGTCGGGCCACAGCATCGCGCACAATTCTTCACGAGTGACCGGCCGCGCCCGTACGGCAAGCGCGACAAGCAGATCGAAGACGCGGCGCGACACGTTAAGCGGAACGCCGCCGCGCTCCAGTGTGCCTTTTGTGATGCACAGCGATAGCGATTGCGGCGCGTCGCTCGGCGCTGCGAGTTTGCGGAAATGCAGGGCTGCTGCGCGCAGATGTCCGTCCGCGGGCAGTTCACCGGCGCGCAAACGTTCGAGCGCGTCGGCGACACGCGGTCCCAGATTCACGCTAAGTTCCGATGCTTCGCGCAGCAGATCGTCGCGGCGATTCGGATCGAATTCTGCCACGGCGACGCGAACGATCGTGCGGCCGAAGGTCCAGCCTGAGTTGTCGAGTTCTTGGAGCGCGCTGGCGAGCCGGGTTTGCGCTTCGTCCGCAGATTGCGCGCGTAGAGCCTGCATCCAAACGCGGCTCGCGCGCAAAACCGGCGCTACAAAACGCTCGACCGGCATGCCGATACGCGCTTCGAGCGCTTTCAAACGTTCGCAGGCGTACTCGAACGTGGTAGCATCGCCCGCGAGTGCGGCTCCGCTTCCAAGTTCGTGCAGCGCGGCGGCTTCGTACACGTAGTGATCGGTCGGGGTGAACTCGACGGCACGCAGCAAAAACGTCTTTTCGGCTTCCCAGTTGCCGTCGAAGCGCGCCCGGCGCTTGTTGATGTCGTTCATCAGTGAAACGAGTGCAGGCGTTGCCGAGATAGACCCGCCCACGCCTTTCAAAAGATCCGTCGCGCGTGCGAGATCGCCACGTAACGAAAGTGACGCCGCCCACAGTGCGCGCACCGTGGCGTCCGGTTCGTTCGTTGCCATCTCGAACTGAGCGTCGGCTTCTTCGAAACGCCCTAACTCGCCGAGCATAAAGCCAAGCAATCCCCGGAGCACTCGCACCGTTGCCGCGTCTTCCGAACCCTCGTAGCACGCAAGCAAGCTTTGCGCTTCACCGATCATGATCGGTGCGTCTACCGTTAGGCGGCGAAACGACCAGGAACCAGCCCACGTGCGGGCATTCATCGTCAACAGCGCCTCGGGCAGGGCTCGCAGCGCCGCTTTGAGGTCGACGTCGGGACGCAGCACGTCACCGGATTCGAGAACCAGATACGTCAATGCGTCAAGCGGACGGCCCAGCTGCACGGCGATGCGCGCGGCACATGCGTAATTGCCGCATGCCAGGAACGCGTCAATAGCACTAGCGGCATTCGAACGCAAATCTTCGCGGCACAGATCTTGCATCGCAGCTCGAAACATCGGGAAGACGTCCACCGCGCCGCCATTTTCGCGGATGATCCGGCGTTTGACGAGGTTGTTCAGCAGCGATCGAACGTTGCACGCGGGAAGTGCCTGGCGCAGCGATTCCTCGCGGAAATCTTCGATAGCTGCGGCAGTGAGGAGGGCAGTAAGTTCTTGAGCCGGCAGCGTGCGCAGGACGCGATCATAAAGGAAGCGGCGCATCGGCGCGTACGCGCTTGATGAGAGATCGCGAGCAACTTCCTCGCCCTCACTGCGCAGCACTCGCTGCATAAACGTGATTGTACCGGTGTGGCCGGCCGTTTGCTCGTACGCAAAGCGCGGAAACGACGGCGAACACGAATGCCCGAGAATCTCCGTCATTTCGGGCAGCGTAAAGGCGAGATCGGCGTCGGTGAAGACTGCAACGCCCATCGGATCTTTATCAGCGAACGGGTTCGGGGCAGCAGGATCGGTCGCAGTTGCGACTATGAGTCTGCCTTCTTTAGGGTGTGAAAGAAGCAGGCGATACTGCTCTGCCTGTACAGGCGAGAGCGCGTCCCAGTCGTTCAATAGCGACATACTCGCCGGACCATAGATCTGCGCGACGTGCGCCAGCAAGAGAAGTTTGCCGGCACCGGTTTGACCTACGATATAGACGTAACGAACATCGCTGTCTGTGATACGCGCCGCTAGGCGGTCTTGAATCATTATCACACCCACTCGTTTGTCATATCGGCGCGGTACGCAGAAAGTTTACGATGCTGGCGCCTGGTAGGGTTCCTCAACGACACCTCTAGAGACACCGCGGAGACACATGTATCCCGTATCGTTAGCGCGTGGCCCGATGCGGCCGCTAAACAATCTCAATCTCTGTGTTACAAGGACTTTATTAACTGATGCTATTTTCTGCGCGCCGCATCCGCACGGCGCTCATCGCATGCTCTCTGCTCGGCGCGGCCGCTGCAATGCCGATGGCTTCTTACGCCGGCACCGCAAGCGGTACGGCTGCCATTTCGGCGAGCGTCATCAACAATTGCGTTTTCGGTACAAACTCGCTCTCGTTCGGCAACTATGATGCCGTGTCGGCGAATAAAACTGCGAACCTCACCGGCACCGGAACGGTCAACGTAACGTGCACCAGCGGCGACGCGTACACGATTACGGCAGACGCCGGCGCAAACGGCACGCATGCCGGAACCGGCTTCACGCGTGCAATGAGCTACACGACGACCGGCACGACGCCGACGACGTACTATCTCAACTACGAGCTGTACATCGACAGCGGTATGGCGAACATTTGGAACAGCACGAACAAACTGAGCCAGACGGGCTCGGGCGCAAGCCAGGCGATCAGCTTCTACGGCAAAGTCGGCAGCGGACAAAATACCGTTCCGGCGGCCTCGTATAGCGACACCGTCAACCTGAGCATCACGTTCTAATCCAACAGATAAAGGGCCGCTACTCCCCACTTAGCGGCCCTTTTCCCTATTTTCTTTTGCAGTTTACTGGAGTATCACACATGGGCACGAAGCTTCGCGCCTTATCGCTTTTTGCAGCAGCAGCAATACTGTGCGCCGTTCCGGCGCACGCCGCGACGTTTGCTATCGATCCGACGCGTTTGGTTTTCTCGACGATGACGTCGGGCGACATCGTTGTCAGCAACATCAGCACGCAGCCGGTGCGCCTGTCGGTGCGGGCATACGACTGGACGCAAGATACGCGTAACGCCGAAATTCGCAATGTGACCGAAGCGGTCGCATTCTTTCCGCAAATCTTCACGGTTGCACCCGGCAGCGCGCAACGGGTGCGCGTTGGTGCGCTCGGGGCACCGGCCGCTACGGAGCATGCGTACCGCTTGATCGTGTCGGAACTACCGCCGATGCAGCGCGAGCCGATCGCCGGTTCGGGACTGCAAATTTTGACACGTGTTGACCTGCCGGTTTTCATCAGTGCAACGAACACGGCGAACGCGCACGTTGCGCTCGCGGGCGTGCAGCGGCTGAACGACGGCGTCAGCGTCACGCTGGCGAATAACGGAAACACGCACGCCGAGCAATCGGAGATGCGCGTCGAAGGTTTGGACGCGAGCGGACGCCATCTGTGGGACGGCAATGCACACGCGTTCTACGTGCTGGCCGGCAGCCGCATCGGCGTTCGGATTAACGCACCCCCGCATCTCATGAGCGCTACGCGATCTGTCCGCGTCTCATGGGACCGGCAGCAGTGGTCCGAGCGGCTCTAGCCGCATTCCTTATCGCGGTCCTGAGCTCTGCGCAATGTCTTGCGCAGAGCGACCGCATTATTGCCGACTTTACCTGGAACGGTGTAGCGCAGCCGCGCGCGCTCGTCGTGCTCAGGGACGGCGATGCCTTGATTTCGACGCGCGTGCTCGAGCAATTCGGCGTCGCGGCTAAGGGCCGGTGTCTGCAAACGATCGAGGGCGCGTGTTTCGTTTCGCTCAACGCACTGCGTCCGGCGGTGACGTATCAGTTCGATATGCAGAACCTTGAACTGAAGGTGCAGACCGCTGCTGCGCTGTTGCCGCGCACGACCGTCAAAGTGATGACCACTCCGGCACCGTACAGCGATGATTTCGCGGCGGGCGCGAGTATGAATTACTCGCTGCGCAGCGACTTTCAGAACGCGTGGACCGGATCCTTCGATGCCCGCTACGCATGGCGGCGAAACGCCGTCTTTGAAACGACGGCCGGACGCTCGCTGAGCGGAAACATCGAACGCGGCCTTTCGTCGCTGACCTTCGATGCACCGGGTGCCATGCGGCGAGCAGTTTTGGGCGACACGATGCTTTCCGCCGGGCCGCTCGACGGTGCGGGCATCATCGCCGGCATTTCGGTGCAGCGAGAATTCTCACTCGATCCGTATGAAGTCACGTTTCCAACGCCCTCGCTGCGAACCACGGTCACGCGCCCATCGCAAGCCGACGTGTACGTCAATGGCGCGCTTGTGAAAAGCATCGATTTACCGCCGGGCGTGTACAACTTGACGGATATTCCGATTGTGTCCGGTTATTCGGACGCGCGTGTGGTGGTGCGCGATGAATTCGGGGCGCGATCGAACGATTTACTGCAATACGGTGCAACTTCGCTGCTGCGCCCCGGATTGACGGATTATCATTATAGTGTCGGCTTGATTCGCGGCACGCATGGTCCCAATGGGTACGGGACGCCGGCAGCGTCGGCATTTTACCGCATCGGAACGGGCAGTCAGGCCACGTTCGGCGGCGCACTTCAAGCGACGCCGGGTGATTTTACCGCCTCGTTCCAGATGGATCGTACGCTCGGTTTCGGTGTGCTCGAGAGTTCCGTTGCAGCCAGCCGTGGAAACGACGGCACCGGCGATGCGTTCTCGATCGCGTACGGGAATAGCGGACGGCACAGCGCGACGGGCATTGAAGCGCAGTGGCAGAGTGCCTCGTACCGCAAGATTACCGACAGCGCGCAGTTCGAAACAATTCTTGCCGATGCGGCGGTCTCGCAGATGGAGCGGCTTGGAGCGGGCACGACCGTTTCGTTTATCGCGCGCTACAGCAAATATTTACGTGAAGGTATTGTGCGTTCTGCGAGCGTTGCGCTCACGCAGCGCCTCGGCGCCTGGGATCTGACGGCGCAATACACGCGCGGCATGCAAAGCAGCGGGCTCTCGCGGCGCATCTCGGACATTGCGATTTCGATCAACCGCTCGCTCAACGGACGCGATACGCAAACGATGCAGTACGACTCGGCGAGCGGCGATTCCACGATGACCGTCAGTCACACGAACAATTCGCCGCTGGGTGTTTCGTATCGCGCGGGTGCCGATGCGCACGGGGCGGTTCCATTCGTTGCGGCGGTCGATGCGGGTCTTCCGTTTGCTACCGTCCATGCGAACGCGGCGTATATGCGGCACGAGCACGCGCCGTCAGGGAGCCTTGAAGTAGACGGTGGCGTTGTGTATGGCGAGCGGCATCTCTTCTTCTCGCAGCCCGTGGGCGATGGGTACGCGATTGTCGACGCAGCCGGACTGGGCGGCGCGTCGCTTTCGCTTGACGGCCAAACCGCGGGCAAAACCGGCCGCGCCGGATATGCGCTGCTACCGTGGCTCGCGTCGAATCAAGCAAACAGCATCGGCATTTCAAACGCCGGATTGCCGCTCGAAGATATCGTCGACGCGAACGAGCGTCGCGTCGGCCCCGGTTATCATGCCGGAACGCTGGTGCATTTTTCAACGCAGCGCGTGCATGCGCTGTATGGACGGGTGCAGATTTTGGCCGGCGGCGCGACGCGCATTCCGGCGTACGGCGAAATCGATCTCCTCGATGCGAGCGGCAAAACGCTGGCGAGCTCGCCGATCGACGATGAAGGGCGCTTCTTTTTAGAGCGCGTGAGCGAGGGAACGTATCACGCGGCAATTGCCGACGTTCACGGCGAGTGTGATATGACGCTGAACGTTGCCAATTTCAACACTCCGTCGCATGACGTGGGAACGCTGGTATGCGGGCGGTAATTCTGGCGCTCGCCATGACGCTTGCGTGTTGCTGTCCGGCGCTGGCGACATGCAGCTTTGGGACGATCGGCGGTCTTTCGTTTACGTACGATGTTTTGAGCGGCGCGGCGGCGACATCGTCGGCGAGCATGAGCGTAACGTGCGATGCGGCGAGCAGCACGAATGTTGCTTTGAGCATTGATAACGGGCTGCACTCGACGACCTCGAATCCGTGGCGCAAGTTGCTGAACAGCTCGAATAATCAGACGCTGCAGTATAATATTTTTACGACGGCCGGCTACGCCAGCATTTGGGGCGACGGCACGAACGGCACCGTTACGCAGTCGCAGCCACAAACCGCTTCAACGTTTTCACTGACGATGTACGGTGAGATTCCGGGCGCGCAGAACGTCTCCGCGGGAAATTTTTCCGATACCGTCACGGTGACGATGACGTTCTAGCGGAGCGCTGCCGCCATGCGGTGGACGATCTCCTCGAGGATCGCGCGGCTGGTGCCCATGTTGATGCGCACGTAGTGCTCGCCCGGTTTTCCGAACGGTGTTCCGGATTGCAGCGCAACACGCCCGTGCGTGAGGAAATATTGCGCCGCGCTTGTGTCAAGAACGAGTTCCGAACAGTCGACCCAGGCGAGATAACTTGCATCCGGCGGGCGGTAGCGCGTTGCCGGAATGTGTTCTTGTAGGAGCTGCGCGAGATGCTGACGGTTGCCGTCGAGATATGCGCGCAGAGCATCGAGCCATGCGCCGCCTTCGCGAAACGCGGCGATGTTCGCGATAATGCCTAGCAGGCCGACACGATCGCGAATCTCCGTGCGGTGTTCGCGTGCGTACTGCCGCAGGTTGTGGCGCACCTCGTCGTTGACCGCGACGATGATGGCGCACTTCAGACCCGCGACGTTCCAGGCTTTTGATGCCGATGCTATGGACGTACACTTTTGGTCTTCGCTTGCAACGCGCTGGAACGGCACGTAATCGATGCCGGGCATTGTGAGCGGAGCGTGCACTTCGTCGGAGATGACCGCGACCTTGTACGCTTGCGCTAACGTAGCAATGCGCCGGAGTTCTTCTTCCGTCCAGACGCGCCCGAGCGGGTTGTGCGGATTGCACAGCAAGAACGCTTGCGCACCGGCTGCAAATGCGCGCTCGATTGATTCGAAGTCGAAAAGCCAACCGGATTGCGGATCGCCTTGCAACGGGACTTCGACGACGGTGCGTCCGGCGTTGCGGATGGCTTCAAAGAATGGCGGATACACCGGAGGGTTGATCACGACGCCGGCGCCGGGCTGCGTGAGCACGCTGAGGCTTTCGGTAACGCCGGCCATGACATCGGGGACGGTGAGGATGCGGTTTTCTTCGACGGTCCAGTTGAAGCGGTGCGAAGCAAAGTGCGCGAAGGCGTTGGCGAGCTCGGCGAATCCGCCGGCGTAGCCGCAGTCGCCCAGATCGATCGCGTCTTGTAGCGCGAGCTTGACGGGCGGGGCGAGATCGAAATCCATCTCGGCGACGAATGCGGGCAAAACGTCGGCGGGGTAGCTGCTCCACTTTTCACTGCGGCGGCGGCGCAGCCGCGCGAGGTCGACGTTGTCGAAGGCGGTTTGCGTATCCATTGCAACGCAACTTCCGCCGCGGTGTTGAGTTGAGCCTGTCGGAGTGTCGCGGGACTTTATGCGTCGTGGAGATGCCGGGGGCCTCGATACCTCGGCCGTGGTTCGATACCTCACCGTGACACTAGAGCGCTAGTTCTTTCCCTTGGAGTTTAGTTTAATGGCGGCGCGGATAAGGGCTTTGAAGGCGGGTTCGTTGATTTTGTCGCCTTCGAAGAAGTCGATGGCGCGGCGGATGTTACCGTCCAGGCTCGAGTTGAACAAGTGCTTTGGATCGTCGAGCAAAGCGCCTTTCGCGAACGTTACTTTCACGTGCGTTTTATATGTCTCGCCGGTGCATACCATGCCGCCGTCGTACCAAACCGGTACGCCCCTCCACTTCCAATCTTCGGTGATGTTCGGATCGGCATCTTTGATGAGCTTTCGTATGCGTGCCAACATCTCGCCGCGCCAGTCGCCGAGTTCAGCGATTCTCGCGTCGATGAGATCGGACGGCGTTTTGTCTTTAACGGTTGCTTTCATCTTCAAGCTTTCGGTGCTGCTTGACGTAACCCGATGGTGACGCCGTTGGAATCTCTGACACTGGCGACCAACAGACCGTAACCCACGTCTGTAATCGGCTGCACGACGTTGCCGCCGGCCGCTTCGAGGCCTTTCACGCTAGCCTCGATGTCGCTCACATCCCAGTAAACGAGCGCTGAAGATTCACGTTTCTCTGCGTTCGGAATCAGTCCGATTTCCATATTGCCGCTTTTGAAACCAACGTACTGCGGCCATCCATCGGCGTAAGGGTCGGTGCCGGTGAGCTCGCGAAAGAATCGCTTGGCCGCGTCCGGATCCGCCACGGGATATATGATTAGGGAAACGTCTTTCAAGATTCAGTTCTCCTTCTATCTCTATGACTGATCGATGGCGGCAAAACGTGACCGGTGATGCGGGAGGGGTTCGTTGGAGCATGCGGAGTGGCTTGCCGAGCGCTTTGAGGCGGCAAGGCCGCGCTTGCGGCGCATTGCGCAGCGCATCCTCGGATCGGCTGCCGAATCCGAAGACGCCCTGCAGGAGAGCTGGCTGCGCATCAGCCGCGCCGATGTCGCGCGCGTCGAAAATTTCGACGGCTGGCTCACGACTGTTGTTGCACGCGTCTGCCTTGATGCGCTGAAGCGGCGCGAAAGCCGGCGCGAGGAGTTGACGCCGGACGATCCGCGTCGCGACACAGTGACGATTGCTCCCGGCGAACGTCCCGAGGAAGAGGCTGTTCTTGCCGATTCGATTGGAGTTGCCGTGATGATTTTGCTTGATACGTTGCCGCCGGCGGAGCGTGTTGCATTCGTGCTGCACGATATGTTCGACGTACCGTTCGACGACATTTCGGAGATCGTCGGCAGAACGCCCGAAGCTTCGCGGCAACTCGCAAGCCGCGCGCGCCGTCGCGTGCGCGGCGCGTCGGCGGGCCACGATGCTTCCAGGCAGCGCCGTGATGAAGTTGTGCGCGCATTCCTTGCGGCTTCGCGCAGCGGGAATTTTTCCGCGTTGCTTGCGCTGCTGGATCCGGCGGCAACGCTGCGCGCAGATGCGGCGGTACTGGCGATGGGCGGCGCGGAGTACTGGCAGAGCGATCGTTTGAAAACCGGCATCCAAGGCGCGGAGACTGTTGCACGAACGTTCGCAGGGCGTGCGCGTGCGGCGCAGCCTGTGTTTATCGACGGTGAACCGGGAGCGGTGTGGATTCACGAAGGCGAGGTTCGTGTTGCGTTCCGCTTTACGGTAACCGACGATCGGATTACGGCGATCGATATGATCGCTGATCGGGATGCAATTGCGCAAGCCGTCATCGAACGTGAGCGCGCATGAGGCTGCCGCCGTTTCCGCTTGAAGTTTATTTCTCGAAATGGGAGTTTACGGCCCGGTACAACCTTATGGCGTCCGACGCCGAAACGCTTTCGCTTTCTGAGTTGCTCGCGCTGGCGAATGATCCGGAACGGGACGCATGGGAGATGCAGCGGCTTGGCTATATTGAAACGCGCGGGACGCCGGAGTTGCGCGCAGCAATTGCCGCAACGTACGATGTCGTGACGCCGGACGACATCATCGCATTCGCGGGCGCCGAGGAAGGTCTGTATTGTGCGATGCATGCGTTGCTTGGCGCGGACGATCACGCGATCGTGCTGCTGCCGAACTACCAGTCGATGGAGATCGTGCCCCGCTCGATGTGCGCGGTGACCGGCGTCGCGCTTGACCGCGATGACAATTGGCGGCTGCATATCGAGGACGTGCGCGCTGCGATTCGTCCGAATACGCGGCTCGTCGCGATCAATTTTCCGAATAATCCGGCCGGCAAAGTGATCTCGCGCGATGAGTTCCTTGCACTCGTGGAATTGTGCCGGGAACGCGATATCTGGCTTTTTAGCGATGAAGTGTACCGCGGCATCGAACGCGATGCCTCGCACACGCTTCCGCAGGCGTGCGATTTGTACGAACGGGCGCTTTCACTGAACGTTCTTTCGAAGGCGTACGGGCTGCCGGGTTTGCGGGTTGGGTGGATCGCATGCCGGCACGGCGCGCTGCTTGACCGGCTCGAGCAGCTCAAGCACTATCTTTCGATTTGCAACGCGGGGCCAAGCGAGATTCTTGGGCGTATTGCGCTGTCGGCGCGTGACACAATACTGAAACGCAATCGGGAGCTTACTACACGCAATTTGCGTGTACTCGATGAGTTTTTCGCGCGACATCGCGATCTGTTTGCGTGGTACACTCCTGAAGGTGGGTGCGTTGCGTATCCACGCTACTTGGGTGATGATGGGGTCGATGCGTTTTGCGCAAATCTCGTGCAGAGCAAAAGCGTCGCGCTTCTGCCCGGGTCAATCTTTGGGTCGAATGTTGGGGATGCGCCGGTGGATCATTTTCGGATCGGTTATGGCCGCAAGGAGATTGAAACGCCGATTGCGCTGGTGGAGGAGTATCTCTTAGCACGCGTGGCGCAGCAGCGGCGCGTTAGCGTACGTGAGCGTGAGTGAACACCATGGTGTGTGAGGCGCGGGAGTCGTTTGGGTTTAGGTTGTACTATCGGAATCCGATAAGATAATCGGAACTCGAATGGCTTAGACAGTGCGGAAGGCCTCGGTTTTGCTGCATTGCAAGCACGAGATGGCGCATCGATGATACCGACGCGCGAGTCGATCGCATCTGCGGTGCGCACCGCACGCATGCCGGCGGACGGACGCGTGTCGCTCGTATACCGTCCGAAGTCGTACCCGATCGTCACGTACGAATACGCCATCGTGCGGCGCTCGCAAGGCGATCCGACGAAAGCACGCGCGATTTCGGACTTCGTGAACTGGTCGATCGACCATTGCACCCCCGAAGGTTTGCGTGTACGTTATTCTACACCCGCTCGGCGCAGAAAGGCGATGCTATGACGGACGGCGATAGGTTCGGTCTGAGTAAGAGCCGCGTAGAATCGTTTAGTGACGGCGTCTTTGCGATCGCCGTGACACTGCTGATTTTAGAAGTGCACGTTCCAGCGGTGAACGGGCCGCTAACGGCGGCTCAACAAGCGCACGACCTGATTGCGATCTGGCCGCAGTATCTGGTGTATTTCGTAAGTTTCGCCACGATTGGGATCATGTGGCTCAACCAGCATGCGCTGTTTCAAAACGTGCGTTTCGTCTCGCATGGCATGGTGGTCGCCAACCCGTTTCTTCTCTCGTTGATTTCATTTCTGCCATTTCCAACCTTGGTGCTTGCGCAGTACGGTCTCACCGGCACCGCAGTTGCATACTATGGCATCGTCATGACGCTGATCTCAATTGCGTACACGCTTCTGTTCGTCCAGGTGTTGGCGGCTCATCACGTGGCTGCTAGATTAGGGCCGTGGAGCATCGTGGGCCTGAGCGTGTACCCGATTGCAACGGTCATTGGCTACGTCGCACCTCTCGCCGGCGTTCTTTTCATGGCGCTGCTTGCCGCATTCTACCTGCGGCCTAAAAATGTGCGGTCGATCCAAGCGGCGCTATAACAGCTTACGATAAACGATGAACCCCGAGCGTTCGGCGATGAGATGGCAGGATGCAGTGTGCCGTTCATGCGAGCCGGGCGTCGTCGTCGGAGACGTGCGCGTAAACCGGCTCGCGATCGAGGGTTCGCGCGCTAGGTAACCGTCGACACTTCGCTACGCTTGAAGAGAATTTTGCCGGGCCTGCCTGGTGTTTCGGCAGCTTTTAGCGCTTCGCGTGCGTCGGCGAGTGGATAGACGCCGCCTGCGGATAGCGGTAATTCACCGGCAGCCGCTAACTCACAGACGCGCTTTACTGCGCCCAACATTCGTCCGGAATTTTCTGGACGTTGCGCCCACGTGTACATCCAAAATCCGCGCACGGTAAGTTCGCGGTAAATCATTAATCCGGGATCGAGACGCATTGCTTGACCTGAAAGGCCTCCAAAGACGATTAATTCGCCACGAGGCGCGAGCAAACGCTGGAGCTGCATCGAATCGTGACCGGCGACTGAATCGATCGCGCGCACGATGGGTGCGCCGCCTGTGATTTGCTTGAGTTCTGTTTCCCAGTTGCCTTCGGTTACAACGACGTGCGGTGCGCCGGAGTCCTGAAGTTGTTGTGCTGTGGCCACGCTTCGGACCAGACCAACCACGTTGATGCCGCGGTCGCGCGCTTCGCGAATGAGAATTCGTCCGACGGCGCCGTTCGCTGCGTTGATCACGATCCAATCGCCGCTCTGGATGTGCAGGTCGTCCAAGAGGCCGAGTACCGACGTCGGCATTGCGAGCAATTGACATGCTATATCATCGGGAATGGCGTCCGGCACCGCATACATGCAACGCGCGTGCCGATTTCAATCGCGCCGGCGGCTTCTCCGGTTTCATCGACAATGCCGACGAGTTCGGAGCCTCCGATTGCGGGCAGCGCGGGCTTCACGCCGTAACCGCCACGAATAGTAGCGATATCGTGGTTATGAATGGGCGAGCGAACCAAACGCAAGCGAACCTGTCCGTTACCGGGCTCGGGTCGTTCCATCTCGACGGGGGTAATGACCTCGGCCGCTTCGCCGAACTGCGAATATTGAAGAGCCAGCATACGAGCATCATACGACAATAGCGCAGCGCCCACTGCGCAGCTCTTCCATCGGAGGCGTCTTGCGGAAAGGGTCAGGCGTTCGCTGGGGAATATCACGGTTATGAAACGCGGGAACGCCAAAGCTGCAACCGTTTCAAAAATCTCGTTCAAAGCGACGCTCTGCGAGCCGGCGCAGAATGGAAAGGCGCCATCATGGGTCTTTCTTACGCTGCCGAAGAACGCAAGTGCTAAGCTGCCGACGCGCGGCATGACGTCGGTTGAAGGCACCATCAATGACGCGCCGTTTCGAGCGACGCTGGAACCCGACGGTCAAGGAAGTCACTGGCTGAAGGTTGACCGCAAGCTGCGCAACGCTGCGGGTGCCGACGTCGGCGATGTTGTTGCGCTGGAGATCGCGCTGGCGAAAGAACAACTCGAGCCAAGCGTGCCGGCGGATGTGCGCAAAGCTCTTGCCGCCGCCCCAAAAGCGCATGAGGTATGGGCTGACATTACACCGGTCGCGCGTCGCGATTGGATTCTGTGGATCACGTCCGCCAAACAAGCAGAGACGCGCGAACGCCGCATCAAGAACGCGTGCGAAATGCTGGCTAGTGGAAAGCGGCGCGTTTGCTGCTTCGATCGCTCCGGAATCTACAGCAAAAGCTTGAGTGCGCCGGTCGCTAAATCGAGGGTGGTTCCCGTCCGGCCTAACGGGAGAGGCGACTCGACGCCCTAGCCAAGCATGGCTCAATCGGGCTAAAATTTAGTCCAAAGGAGACCGCCGTGCCACGAGCCCTCACGAGCTATCTATTATTAGCGATGACAGCCGCCTTTGCGCTGGCAGCCTGCGGGGGTGCAGGTTCTGCTCCTTCTTCTATGTCTTCAATAGCTGCGTCACCGGCGAGCTTAAGTCAAAATCTGTTAGGTGGATCGCCGCAATCGTTTCAGATTGCCCTCACCGGAACCGGTTTGGATGGCTTGCAATGGAGCGCTCCGGATCTTTCGTTTTTAAGCGTATCGATCGGCTCTGTCACTGCGACGTCGGCGGCGCTCAACGTTGAGTTAACCAGCGCAGGCACGACAACGATAAGCGTGCACACTGCAAACGGCGCCTCAGTGCAGATTCCGGTGACGAGCGTTGTTTGCGGGCGGCCGGACCTGATGAGTTACGCACGATTAATATTCCCTGCGGACGGCGCGCACGCCGTGCCAGTAAATACGTCTTCGTATTTCATTGAAGTCGCCGGGATGGCGCCAGCGAGCTCACCGTTCGAACCGGCGCTGCACGCGCATTTTGTCGTGAACAACACGTCGACGGTGGACCCGCAGCCATCGCTTTCACCTGCAGTTCCACCGCCGGGCGCCGCAACGCCAAATCCGGCTCCGACCGGCGCGGTCGGTTACGAAATGGGAATTATGCCGCAACTTTCCGCCGCCACGACGTACACTGTTTACGTGTACGACGATTCATGTCAGTATCCGTGGAACGCCGGATCGTTCACGACGAAATGAACGCTACGCGCTCGGTCGTCTTGAACGCTTCTTTGTTAGCAGTTGTGTATTGCGCGATCGCGCCCGCGCGTGTTTCAGCGGCGCAGTGCGCAGAGCCGAACGCAGAGGCGAAAGCCGTTCACACCGTAACGCCAGCTTATCCGCGGGAAGCCGCTAGTAAGGCACTTGAAGGTGGCGTTACCGTGCGCGTTACGATTGGGGTGAACGGCTCTGTAACGGCGGCTTCGGTGTTGAAAACATCAGGGAACGCCGCCCTTGACGCTGCGGCGGTCGCGGCCGCCAAAGCATCCACGTTCACGCCTAAAACGGTGAATTGCGCGCCGACGCCGGCAAGTTACGCTTTCCATGTGATGTTTGCTGCGAATGGACCGACTGTGCCCTTGACGGCGATTCATGTTGTTCCGGGCTCGATCGGCTACGCGCGCCTAGGAATCGAGGTCAGTCGAGTCGCGCAATTGATTGATAATACGCCGGAATTAGCAATGCCGGAGGGGCAGCGCTACGTTGACCAAACGCAGCGCGACGCTATTGCACTTATGCCGGAGAAGCACACCGAAATATTGGAGTTGCGTAAAAACCTTGCGGTGACGCGCGCGTTCGATCCAGCGACGGCGCATTTGGCGTGGACGACCGTTATGTCACTCATTGTTTCGCATTTGCAGCGCGGAACTGAAGCGGCAAAAAGTTACGGCTTAGGAATCGCAGCAGCACAGGCCATTCACAATGCGGAAGTCTTTCAGGATGCTCGTTCGGACGCGCTCTACCGCGGGATAATCGCCGGCGAGAGTGTGCTCGATGCCAATGTGCCGCACCTCAAAGACCTTCGCGACGCAGTACGATCTGCAGCGCCCGGCGACTGGCGGCAGATCGACATTCGCGCGCGTGCGGTCGTCGATGCACTCGTGAACGACTCGATGTAGAGGCGAGCCGCGCTAGACCCGTTTGATTGTCGCCAACCATGCCGGCGCGCCGTTGTCGTGGAATCTTGTGTGCACGCGCTCGGGTTCAATGCTGATAATATCCCATCCGTTACCGGCGTTGAACGCCGCTCGCAGCTCTTTCTGACTGACGGGATGCGGGCCGGTATCGGGGCCTTCGTTGCTGAAGCACAGTACATACGCCGTTGCGCCAGGATCCGTTACGTTTGCGAGACTCGTGACGTAGCGCGTTTGCTCGTCGCGATCGAACGTGTGGAACAATCCGCTGTCCAGTACTGTCTGAAACGTGCGGCTCAAGCGTTCGAGCTCGAAGGCGTCACCTTCAGCAAACTCGACTTCCAAGCCGCGTTCGCGCGCCTTCTCGCGCGCAATCGCGAGTGCCGTCTCGGCGACGTCGACGCCGACAACAGGCAATCCGCGCTCGGCAATATGAAGCGCATTCTCGCCGGTGCCGCATCCCGCATCGAGCACCGCTCCGGTGAATGCGCCTTCGGACGCCAAGCGCACAACGACGGGTTGCGGTTTTTCAATGTCCCAAGGCGCGGGCCCGTTGTGGTATGACGCATCCCACGGTTGCCCACTCATACGCTCGTGACTGGTTGGTTTGCGCTTGTTCACGGCTTATGCTATCCTGCCTCACTAGCGGCCTTGTATGCTGCCCATCCACCAAAGTGCGAGATGTCCGGAAAGCCGTACTCTACTATCAGCCTTCGCGGGTAGAGCATCGCTTCGGCGAAGGTGCCATCCTCGAGTTCGATGGTGTGCTGGTACATATCCGGTGGTTCGCCCGCAAGCATTGCAGCGTGTTGCTCGGGCGTGAGTTCGTAGAGTTCGCCGGCGAGCGCCACACCGCCGTCGGAAACTTCCTGGATGCCCGGATGCCATCCGTTTTTTACGGCATGCATGCGATACTTCGGCGCTGTTTTTGCAGCACGCACGAATCGTGCATCGCCGAGGTTCTTGTGATCGGGTTGGCCGCGCAGTGCTGAGCCGCAAATAAAGAACCGGATCGTGGAGTTCAATGGCATAGCTCCTTTTTACGCGAGAGGGAAGCCGTTTGTTTCTCGCCCATGCGTGGGCTCGTTACCTAGCTTGTTGGCGGCTGCCCTCGGGCGTATCATTCGCTATGGGAGGCGTTGGCGCGATTCCGGAGTTTGGAGGCGTAAACGATGAACATTATTTCGCGAGGGTTTTCGGGACGCCGCACACCGACCGACAAGAAATTGCCTCCCGGACAATACCTCACGACCGACTTCCCCGTGCTTTCCGCCGGGCCGACGCCACATATTCCAATGGATCATTGGAGATTCACGATTACCAACGAAACCGGGGCGTCTCGCATGTGGGATTGGAAGACGTTCCGGGAGCTGCCGTCTGAAACGATCACAGTCGATATACATTGCGTTACGCGATGGTCGAAGCTCGGCACGACGTGGGAAGGTGTTTCGCTGGATTCGCTGTTCGAGGGAATTGAAACATCGGCGGGCTTTGCGCTTGCGCGTTCGTACGGCGATTATTCGACGAACGTGCCGCTTGACGATCTACGCAACGGTAAGGCGTGGATCGCGTTTCGCTACGACGGAAAAGATTTGCCGCCGGAACACGGCGGGCCGGCGCGCCTGCTGATTCCGCATCTGTATCTTTGGAAGAGCGCGAAGTGGATTCAAAGTATTTCGCTGATGCGTGACGACAAACCCGGATTTTGGGAGACGCTCGGCTATAACAATTACGGAGACCCGTGGCGGGAACAGCGGTACTGGGGCGATTGAAGTGGTGGGTCGGCTCCGTCACCGCCACACGCCGTGAAACGCCCATCGCGCGAACGATCGCGATGGAGGTTCCGGGTTGGCCGGGGCACGTCGCGGGCCAGCACGTTGACGTTCGCCTTACCGCAGAGGACGGTTATTCAGCGGTGCGATCGTATTCCATCGCAAACGCCCAGGATGGAAATCATGTTGAAATAACGGTCGTGCGAATTCGTGACGGCGAGGTGTCTCCGTATTTGACCGATATTGTCGCCCTGGGTGATCGGCTGGAGCTGCGTGGGCCGATCGGCGGCTGGTTCGTGTGGCACCCGGCGCAAACGCAGCATGTGCAGCTCATCGCAGGCGGATCGGGATTGGTTCCACTGATGGCGATAATACGTGCGCGCGCTGCTGCACGAAGTGACGTGCCGTTCCGGTTGTTGTATTCGGTTCGCAACGCGGAATCGGCGTTGTATGCGGACGAGCTGCGTCAGCGTTCCGCCGACGTGCCCGTCACGTTCCTGTATACTCGGCAAGCACCGGCGGGTTCGCCGGAACCGCCGCATCGCATCGGCGCCGCGACTATTGCAACAGCGGCGTGGCCGCCGAGTGTGAACCCGCTTTGTTACGTTTGCGGGCCAACGGCATTTGTTGAGGCAGCTGCGGATCTCTTGCGGAATGCGGGACACGATGCGTCGCGCATCAAGACGGAACGGTTCGGTCCTAGCGGAGGGTCATAATCGTGGAGCAAGACACCGAAAGATTTATGGACGTCAACGTCGCAGCAGGCGGACTGCAAAACGTGTTTGCGTTCGATGTGACGATGGCGGCGTGCGAGTGCGCGCACTGCGGGAAAAGCATGCCGCTGGCCGAGGCATTTGTGTATGCGATGGAACCCGGCTTGGTTGTACGTTGTATCGGTTGCAGAGGCGTGCTTATGCGAGTCGCGGCGGCGCCGGACCGTGCATGGCTCGACCTTCGTGGGATGAGGTTTCTGCAGTTTCCGGTGGCAGCGACGTTGTAAGCGCGCTGCGCGGCTACTGAGGCGTTCTTGAGCGGGCGTTCAAGACGAAAGGCGCGACGTACAGCTGTTTTCCACCGCGGAATTGCAGCCAGAGTTTGTAGGTGCCGGGCTCGTGCACAGAGACGTTTAACGCCATGTCGGGAGCTGCTTTTGCATTTTCCGGCATCGGCTTCATGGTATCCATATCCATTGAACCCGACATGTTCATACCGGGCATGTCCATATGCATTGTGCCTTGATCGAGTGGCATGGGATGAACGTGTACGTAGCTCAAGTCGGCGGCGTTGACGAAGACTGCATGCGCCAACGCGCCGAGATAAGGGTGCAAATCGCTCGCGGGCGCGTGACCGCGGCGTATATGCACAACGAGCTGCGTTGAGCGCCCACTGCTGAGCGCGAGCGATGAGAGTTCAACGGTATACGGGCCAACGTTCTTTATTCTGTGCGTTTCGCTTAAGTCACGGGCGCGCGCCGCCGGTCCCATCGGGAGATCGAAGCGGAAAACTTGTTGGCCGATGTGCGCGGGCGAAGTATCCGCGTAGACGTGGTACGTTGCGGCGTTTGGAAAGCGCTGCGTGATGAGGAAATGCCCTGACGGCTGAAGTGCGGGATGTACGTGTGCGAACCAGCGGAAATCGTCGCTGATGACGATCATGTGCATGAGTTTCGTCATGTCGACGGTGTACGAACGAAGCGGTGAGCCGCCGTTTTTCGGTGTAAGCCATACGTCGAGTGAACGCAGCAGCGGCGTACGGCCACCCTGCTCGTCTTGCAGATACGCCGACGTTGCTGGCGTGCCACCTTGAAGTACGAAGATGCCGGTGAGCCGGCTCGCGGCAGCAGCAGTAGCGACAAAAATAAATACGAGCGCTAACGCGCGAAGAGCGGGTCGATTCATCGCCGGCGCAATATTCGATTGCGATCCGGCGCGTACCCGCTTTACACTGGTGCCTAGGTGCAATAAGCCGGCGTGCTGAAGGCGACGATGAGGTACAGCATTGCTCGAGACGAATCTCGTTTACAACTGCCCGTACTGCGGCGAGCAAAACGCCATCGGATTTGATCCCAGCGCGGGGAATCGACAAAGGCTTGTTGAGGATTGCCCGGTGTGCTGCAACCCCATCGTGTTTGAATTGCGCATCGATGACGACGGCAACCCCTTCGTGCAACACGTCGACAGGGAGAATGCGTAAGTGTTCAATGTCGATTAGGGTGATAGCGGTGCCGGCGTTCTGGTGTCTTTGTATGCATGTAGCGGTCACCAAGTGTATGCACCCGGTGCCGCGGGTGGTGCCGCACGCAACACTCCGTTTGCGCACCTTCCTCAAGAGATGTCGTCGGATTGCATAAGGTCGGCAGGGGATTCGAGAACGCCGCGCTCAGTTGTTACATTGCGTTGTGCTGCCGCTTATAAGGCTCTCCTCCACGAAAAAGCAGTGGAGCCATATCGGGACGATAACGCTGTTACGGCGTCGGTATTAGAGATTTACACCGCGTACGCGGCGCGCGACCGTTCTGCGCGCGGTACCGAGGATTTCAACAGCCTCATTACGGACGCGCGGAACCGCCTGGCCCGCCTCAGCATACACGCAGCCACGGCGCAGTTCCGGCGCAGGGCATCTGCTGCGCGTTCATGTTTTGCCGATGGCGATTCGCGCTGCCTACGCACGTGGTCCAAGTATCAGTAACGCATCGTGCGCTAGCGCGGCCGTTACGTCGAAATGTCGAAGGTCGCGATGCGGCCGGAGTTGTCGAGCGTGAACGTGGCGGTGGCGTTTACCTCCACAAAACGCAATAGGTAACGGTAGGTGCGACCCTTCGGTGATGCAGACGTTCCCTTGTAAACAACGGCCTGTAACGCGCCTGCCGACTTCATGCCCTCGGCAAGACCTTTCACGGCAGCGTCGGGAAACTGCTTGGAGAAAGCCGGCGTGAGTTGCGAGCGGTCGATGTTGCCCTGCATCACGGATGCAATGATTGCGCGGAACCGCTTGCCTTGCGCGGCGGCTTCGTTCGGCGCGGCTTCGTCGAATGCGAGCGTGGCGAACGATGGCCGCTGATACGCGGCTGCACAGTGGCTGAAGTTCAGGCCGGCGGCTGAACGAGCGCGTACGAATGCAACCGTGATGGCATCGACACACGGCGGGAAATCGCTGTCGTGCGATGCACCCGGAACAATCATCTGTCGTGCGTTCGGCAAATATTGAAGCGCTTGCCGTCCGTACGACGGCGGCGTTGCCGGATCGTCGCTGCCGGAAATCATGAGTATCGGCAAGTTACTGTGAACCGGCTGCACAAAGGCGGCTGAAACGGGAGCAACGTTCCACAAACGGCACGCGCGCTGCTGACCGCGCACACGCGCATCGCCCTCGAACGTGCCGCTCGTTTCTCGCTGGATGGCCTGTTCGGTGATGAACGGGATATCTTCGGCGCACGAGACCGAGAGGTTCAGTCCATCTGCTTGGCTATTCGCGAAGAACTGTGCGATTTGGTCAACGCTTTCGGCGAGCGGAGTATAGTTGCCGTGATACGCGCGCTCGATCGTGACCGGAATGTACGCGGCCGCTGCGGGGAAATACATCACGTGACGGATCGTCTCTACAAACTGCTCTTTCGAGAGCTGTACGCGCTGCATCTGATGCGTGACGTTGTTTTTTACCATCACTGCAACCGGTCCGGAGTCGAAGCGGTGCGTTACGGCGGCGAAATGCCCGGCGAAGTTTGGAAAGTGCGAAGAGCACGCTGCGTCGCTGCGGCACGCGGCCGCGAGACGATCGATTGCGCTTTGCGCGCCGCGCGCCATCGGCAGCGGAATGATATAAAAGTGCGGCGGCGCGACACCTTCAAGGACGACGCTTTCGACGTTATCGGGATGCTGCCGCGCATAGGCGAGATAAAACATTGTGCCGTACGAGCCGCCGTACAACACGAGTTTCGGGTAGCCGAGCGCTGCTCGCAGATCGTCGAGATCGTCAACGGCGACGGTCGTGGAATACAGATTCAGATTTGCGTGCGCTGCGAGGCGGTTACGGCACGAACGTACGAGCGTATCGGGCCATTCTTGACGGAAGTACAGCTCGGGATGCGCGGGTGGCGCGAAATTGCACTTCTGCGGCGCGGATCCACCTGTGCCGCGATTGTCGACGAGCAGCATGTCGTAGCGGCTGCGCAGCACTCCATATGCCGATGTGGTTGCGTCCGCAAAATCGCCGGCGGAATCGGTAGCGGAGCCGCCTGGTCCGCCGGGGTTGAAGACCATCGCCCGATGCGATGAATGCTTCGCCTTGATGACGATGAAGCGCAACGCGATCGTGCGGCCGGTGTGAGCGGCGCGATTCTCGTAGACGGTAAACGTGCCGCAGATCGCAGCGGATCGGCTCTGTCCGACGTGACATGGCGCTGTTTTCAAGGGCGACGGCGGTGTGGAGTCGGGCGCTGAAAAGGCAGCGGTTTTAGATAGAAGTAGCGCGCACGTTAAAAGCACGAGCGTGCCTACGCTGCGCACCATCGCTCGATTCGTCATGGACGCTAGTGCCGGGCGCCGTTTCGGGCTTCCTGCTTCAAATAGTACAGCAACGGCACGCCGACTACCATCAGCGCGAATAAAAGGCGCAGCAGCCAGCGTTGAAGTCTTTCACTGTGCGGCTCAGTGATCATGAAGCCTTTTCAGACGACGTACCGGCGACAACAGCGGACGCGGCAAAATCGTCAGCACGCCGTCGTAAACGCGGCGCCTCGTCGTGGAAGACGATCATCTTCGTGGAACCGCAGATAGCGCAGATCCGGTCGGTTTTACGTTCTCTATGTTTGGACCTTGAATCGATGGCATGCAGGCTGCAAAGAAGATGCGCGTTGCCGCATAACCATTCCGCTGGACGCTCGCAGACTCGATGCTGCTTTGAGTCGCACGTCAATTGCATAAGGCTCCCCCGAGTGTTTGGACGCCGTTAATTCCTTAGCACCGGAATAGGCGCCTTTACCTACGAGTAATCTTTTCGGTTCATACAATTTTATGAATATTTTTTAGAGCGTATTTAAGATGACGCCGGTGCGAAGAGCGCGTCCGAGTCTTCCCGCTCCAGATCAATCGTGCTCAAGGCGCGAATAGTGCATCGAGATCTTGGGCCTGAAGATCGATTGTGCTGACGTCCGCCGTGTCGAATAATGCGCCAGCAAGTTCAGCCTTGCGGGCCTGCAGATCGAGGATCTTCTCTTCTACCGTTCCGGCGGCCACGAGTTTGTAGACGAACACCGGTTTGTCTTGGCCGATACGGTGTGCGCGGTCCGTCGCTTGACGTTCGACGGCCGGGTTCCACCAGGGATCGTAGTGGATGACGGTATCGGCGGCGGTGAGGTTCAAGCCTGTGCCGCCCGCGCGCAGGCTGATCAGAAATATGGGAACATCGCCAGATTGGAATTGGCGTACCGGCGTTGCGCGATCGACGGTTGAGCCCACGAGTTCGACGTATGGAATGCCCGCTTTTTCGAGCTCCGGTTTGATGAGGTCGATCATGCTCGTGAACTGCGAGAAAACCAGCGTTTTGCGATCTTCGTCGGCGAGCTGTTTGAGGGTCTCGATGAGCCACTCGAGTTTGGCGCTCGACTTTACGCGCCGGGCGCTCGGGAGATTGACCAGGCGCGGATCGCAGCACACTTGCCGCAGTTTCAGCAGCGCATCGAGCACGGCGATGCGGCTGCGCGCAATGCCGAGGCGGGCGATCTCGCGACGGACTTCGTCGTTGACGGCTAAGCGCACCGATTCATAGAGATCGCGTTGATCGCCGGCAAGTTCCACGCGTTCGACGATCTCGGTCTTCTCCGGTAACTCCATTGCAACGTCTGCCTTGGTGCGCCGCAGGACGAATGGGCGAATGCGGCGCGCGAGTGCATCGCGGCGTTCGGAAGAGCGCTCTTGTTCGATCGGTGTGCGGAAAAATTTGGCAAAGCGGCGCTGATCGTAGAGCGCGTGCGGCATGACGAAGTCGAAGAGCGACCAAAGTTCGCCTAGGTGGTTTTCCATCGGCGTGCCGGTGAGACACAGGCGTTGGCGCGCTTTGAGTTTGCGCGAGGCGCGCGACACTTTGGAGAGTGAGTTTTTGATGGCTTGCGCTTCATCTAAAATGCACACATTCCAGTCGCGCTCTTGAAAAAATGCGTCGCGTGTGAGCAGAGCATAGGTGGTGATAACGACGTCTGCTTGTTCTACCCGCGGTATGAGGCGCTCGCGCTGCGCGCCGTGCATTGTCAGCACGCGCAGCGACGGTGCAAACCGTCCGATTTCAGCGATCCAATTCGGCACGAGGCTCGTCGGCACGACGAGCAGTGACGGCTCGGCGTGATGCTCTTTCAAGCGCAACAAATGCGCGATGGCCTGGATGCTTTTCCCTAGACCCATGTCGTCCGCCAGGATGCCGCCGCAGTTGTAGTTGTAGAGGAATTGAAGCCAACGGAAACCGTCGTGCTGATAGTGGCGCAGTTCGGCGCGTAAGGTTGCCGGCACGTCGATGTCGGGAACGGCGCCGTCGCTGCGCACGTGTTGCGCGAGCGTCGCTATTGTTGCGGCGGACGTGCCCTCTGTTTCTATGCTTTGAACTTGCTGCGCAACTTCGATTGCAGCAAGGCGATTGACGCCAAGGCGTCCGCGCGCGTCGAGGTGGGCTTCGTCGAGCAGCTCGACGAGCGTCTGCAACATACTGCGAATGCGATCCATCGGCAGAACGAACACGCGGCCGCCCATGGTGGCGTACGTGACGTCGCCCTGCGGGAGTTCTCCGTCGCGCACGGTGCGCAGGACATCGACAATGAGCGGCAACAGCGGTACGCGTTCTTCACCGATCTGCACGCCGAGATCGAGATCGAACCAATCGCCCGTTTCCGAATCAAGACGTGCGGTCCATGCGGCGTTGCCGACACTGAGATCGAGGACGACGCCGCGCACATCCGGATCGATGTCGATTTGCCACCCAGCGCTACGCAGTTGTGGAACACCGGTGTGCAGGAAGCGCGCCCACGTCGCCGGCTGCGCTTTGGGAGCGGGCAGTCCGGCTGCGCGCAACTGCGCTAGCGCTTCTTCATCTGCATCAGTATGCTGCGCGACAATGCCCAGGCGCTCCGTGACGACGATCGGCGAGCTTTTGTGCTTGCCGTAGTCGGTGTAGCGCTGCATGGC